>CALUSB010000012.1 GCA_944323335.1 Candidatus Gastranaerophilales bacterium | reverse complement strand
TGGGCGGCGGAATGGGAATGATGTAATTTCCAAAACGTAGTTTTTTCCATACGTGGCTTGTGCCACGTTAGAAAAAAACAAGTTTTGCCAAGGTGTGCGAAAGAAATTGTCGGCAAACGAGGAGTTTGGCGACCATTTCTGTAGTCCGTACCCTTTAAGTACTTGTGCTGCGTTAAAAATTACGAATGACCCAAAAGTGTGTGAATTTTTGACCCGACATAATTATGTCGGGTCTTTTGTATATTTTTTTTGAAAAAACTATTGACAAGTTTTTTTTGTTATGATACAATATTAAAAATTTAAAAATTGTGCGGTTAGCTTAATTGACCATAGGTTACTTGTGGGTCACACCGTTCCTTTAGAGGCTCGGGGTGGTCTGTTTGTGTGAAATCGAGGTAAGAGAATGAGAACACAATCAATAAATAGTGCTGAGAAAAAAAACACAAATGTAATCGCTGCCGGTGTTGGCGGTGCGGCTGCAGCCGGCGTTGCAACGCGTTTTATACCACTGACGCACAATGAACACCTTGATGCTTTTACAAAAACTGTAAGAACTGAGATTAAAAATCACGTAAATGAAGCTAAAGGCAAAGAATTTGACGCTATTGTTCAAGAGTTCTCAAAAAATGAAACCTTTAGAAATGCGGGCGATGTTTTTGTGAAAAACAAAGACGCGATTTTAAAAGGTACTGATGATAAAATTGCAGAGGCTGCAAAAGATTTAGATGATGTTTCTAAATCTGTATTTAAAACCTGTGCAAAAAGAGTCTCAGATGTAGGTCAGATGACAGAAGCGGTTTTAAATCACAATGTAATTAAGCAAGCTAAAAAATCAAGACCCGCTCTTTATTTTGCAGCTTTAGCAGGTGCTGCGTCTATGACTATGGCTGTTTTATCTAATGCAATTCACGCTAAAAAAGTTCAAGACCAAACAGTTGCTATTAACTATGATAAAGAAGGTATGATAATTGACGCACCTGACAGTTTAGCGCTTGCGATTGTACTTGATGAAACTGTTTAAAAATGAGTTTAAAAAATCCCTCTCATTTGAGAGGGATTTTTTGTTTGTGTTTGTTTTATAGACCCATTAATTTAACTATGTCTTTAATATCACTTGTTGTTTTTTCTACAGGTGATTTAGCGTATTTAATAGCACAGTCAGGGTCTTTTAGACCGTTACCTGTTAAGATGCAAACAATTTTTGATTTTGGTTTAATTGTATCTTTAAGTTTAATAAGTCCTGCTACAGGTGCGCAGCTTGCAGGTTCAGCCAGTACACCCTCGGTTGAGGCTAAAAGATTGTAAGCTTCGATTATTTTTTCATCGCTTACCATATCAATTGTACCTTTTGACTCGTCACGCGCTGCCTCTGCTTGTTTCCAGCTTGCGGGGTTACCGATTCTTATAGCGGTTGCAATGGTTTGAGGAGCGTCAATTTTGTGACCTTTAACAATTGCCGCTGAGCCTTCTGCTTGAATACCCATCATTTTTGGCAGTTGTTTAGATTTGCCAAGGTTAAAGAATTCTTTGTAACCTTTCCAGTAAGCTGTTATGTTGCCTGCATTACCAACGGGAATAAAGTGATAATCAGGTGCATCGCCAAGTGCTTCAATAATTTCAAAAGCACCTGTTTTCTGGCCCTCTATTCTGTATGGGTTAACAGAATTTACAAGGGTTATAGGATAATTTTTTGAAATTTCACGAACGGCATCAAGTGCGTTATCGAAGTTGCCGTTAATTGCTATAACTCTTGCACCATACATCATAGCTTGTGATAATTTGCCAAGTGCAATATATCCGTCAGGTATTAAAACATAAGTCTTAAGCCCTGCTTTTGCGCCGTACGCAGCAGCAGCAGCTGAAGTGTTGCCTGTAGAAGCGCAAATTATAGCATGAGAGCCTTCTTCTTTTGCTTTTGTGACGGCCATTGTCATACCCCGGTCTTTAAAGCTTCCTGTCGGGTTTGAACCTTCGTATTTAAGGTATATTTCACAGTCAAGCTCAAGTTTGCGAGCAAGATTGTCTGCTTTTATAAGAGGGGTGTTGCCCTCGCATAGTGTAATAATTTCCGTACTGTCGCTTACGGGCAGATACTCTCTGTACTTGTCGATTAATCCGTTGTATCTCATCTACATTACCCTTATTAAATTATTAATTATAATTGAATCTTTTTTAAGCTGCGCTATTGCGTTTTGAATGTCGCGTTCGGAGCATTCTTCGGTTATTACAATAATATGCGCCGTGCCGTTTGGCTCTGTGCCTTTTTGCAATACGCTTGAGAGGTTTATTTTATTATTACCGCAAACAGTTCCTATTACACCTATTGTGCCCATGGCATTTTGTGCCGTGATTGAAATATAGTAGCTGTTTTTAGTATCCAATATATCTTTTTGCACTGCTTTTTCTTTGTGGTGGCAGCGAGTCATAGGAAGAATATTTTCGCATTTTCCATACTCTGCTTTTATTGCAAGAATATCACCCACAACAGAGCTTGCAGTGGGGAACTCTCCTGCTCCGGGGCCTGTGAACATAACTTGTCCTACAGGATGACCCTCAAGCATTACCGCATTTAGTGCGTTATTTATGCCTGATATGATATTTTCTTTTTTAACAAGCATAGGGTGAACTCTGACATCAAGCTCATCATCCGAGCTTTGAGCAAGTGCAATGAGTTTAATTTTATAACCCAGTTCATTTGCATATTTAATATCATCAGCCGAAATATTTGTAATACCTTCGCGATAGATTTTAGAGATATCAATTCTTTTATGAAATACAATGTTAGCTAATGTCGCTATTTTATACATTGTATCAAAGCCCTCAACATCTCCTGTTGGGTCAGCTTCAGCGTATCCGAGCTCTTGAGCGTCTTTTAGGCACTCTTGATAAGAGATATTTTTCTCTTCCATTTTGGTTAAAATGTAGTTAGTTGTGCCGTTTAGAATACCTGCAACTTTTTTAAATTTATTTCCTTGAAGAGTTGTTTTAATGGGCATAATAATAGGAATACCGCCTGCAACGGCTGCTTCGTATAAAATTGCCACATTGTATTTGTTAGCAAGGTCAAAAAGCTCCGCCCCGTGCTTTGCAAGAAGTTCTTTGTTAGCGGTTACAATATGCTTTTTGTTTACAATTGCCGTTTTTAAAAGTTCAAAAGCAGGGTTAACTCCGCCTGCAACTTCAACAACCACGTTTATTTCAGGGTCATTTACAATTTTAAAAGGGTCGTCTGTAATTTCTTGAACTTCGACGTCTCTTTTTTTGTTGATGTTTCTAACAGCGGCACTTTTTATTTCAATTTCGGGAAAGTTCTTAAGAGTTTTTACAACTCCCGAACCTACAGTGCCAAGCCCGATTAATCCGATTATCAATTTATTTTCCATAAGAAAATAATACTAAATAAATTTTAAAATGCAAAAATTTTATTTTGGAGGTATTATTTTTATGCAAAGTAATTTAAAAGAGGATTAATCATGTCAGACAAAATAAGAGTTAGGATTGCACCGTCTCCAAGCGGAAATTTGCACATCGGTACGGCAAGAACCGCGTTGTTTAATTTTTTATATGCTAAAAAAACAGGCGGCGAGTTTGTTTTAAGAATTGAAGATACAGACTTAGACAGAAGTTCTGAAGCTTTTAAACAAAATATTTTTGATTCGCTAAAAGCGCTCGGTCTTAACTGGGATGAAGGCCCTGATGTTGGCGGAAACTACGGTCCTTATTGCCAATCGGAAAGGTTTGATATTTATCCTAAATACGCTCAAATGCTTATTGATAAAGGTTATGCGTACGAGTGTTTTTGTACAAATGAAGAACTTGAAGCAGAAAAAGAAGAAGCTATTAAAAATCATAACGCATATGTTTACTCAAGAAAATGTCTTAATTTAACGCAAGAGCAAAAGGACGAGCTTCGTGCTAAAGGTATTAAACCCTCTATTCGCTTTAAGGTTGAGCATAAAGAACTTATTTTTAATGACCTTGTAAAAGGAGAGTTAAAGTTTGATACAAGCTTGATTGGCGACTTTGTAATTATGAAATCTAACGGTACTCCGACATATAATTTTGCCGTTGTAATTGATGATATGTTGATGAATATTACAGATATCATAAGGGGTGAAGACCATATTTCAAACACTCCTAAACAAATTTTAATCTATGAGGCGCTGGGTGCTAAAGTTCCAAGGTTTGGACACTTGGGCATGATACTTGCACCAGATAGGACTAAGCTTTCTAAACGCCATGGTGCAACCGCTGTAAGTGACTTTGTAAAACAGGGTTATTTAACAGATGCTCTTATTAACTTTGTTGCACTTTTAGGCTGGTCACCCTCGGATGGTGTTGAGATAAAGACAGTTGATGAGATAGCTGCTGACTTTAGAATCCATGAAGTTTCAAGTTCAAATTCGGTTTTTGAATATGATAAATTAAACTGGATGAACGGTCAGTACATTAAGAAAATGGAAATGCCAAAACTAACCGATATGATTTTGCCGTTTTTGGCTGATTATGATACTTCAAAATATTCAAGAGAAAAGCTTGAAAAAATTGTTGAAATTACTCGCGAACCGCTTACTGTTTTATCTGAAATTAAACACGATGCAAGTTATTTCTTTGAAGAAGATATAAACCTTGATGAAGTAAGGGAAGTTGTGGATAAAGATTCATCAAAAGAGGTTATTAAATACACTATTGATACGCTTAATCAATGGAACTTTGATGATGAGGAAAATATTCATAACAAGCTTGGCGATTTAAGAGCTTACTTTAAAGAAAATAAAGGTCTTAAACCAAAAGACACCATGTGGGCGCTGCGTGCTGCTCTTACGGGCAGAACAAGGGGTGCTGATATGGCGCAAACGGTTTGGATTTTAGGAAAAGATAGAGTGGAAAAACGCCTCAGAGCGGCTCTGTAGAGTATAAAATATCATAAAAAACGCCCTTTAGTAAGGGCGTTTTTTATGATATTTGAAACGGACACTTAGAACATTTGGCTTTCGGGTGCAACATAAGGTTGTCCTCAAGGTCATACATTTTTGCAATTCTTGTTATCAGTCTTTCGCCGCATATAGGGCAGTACAGCGCTACTTTAGAAAATTCTCCGTTAGCGAGTATCTGCTCTTTTATCTCTTCTATTTCTTTAGCGCTGCCAAGCGTGAAGCTTTCTCCTTTTTCATATCTTTTAATGTCGCATAAGCCGACTTTAAGACCTTTGGAGAGCTTTTGTCTTACCGTGGTTGAAAGGAATGTCTCTATACCTGATTCAATAGAGCCTATTTCACCCAAAGTAAGATTGCACTTTTTTGCAAGCCCTGACTGTGATAGCCCCAGTTTTTCTCTCTCTGTGCTTACAAACTGAGCCAGAGAGTCGTATTGTTTTTGTCCTTTATGCATTTGCTTTTTTTGCTTTTATTTCTTTATCCCATGCAAGAAGCACAGAGGCAAAGAAAATACTTGAGTATGTACCTGCTATGATACCCAATATCATAGCCAAAATAAAGTCTTTGGTTGTTGAGCCGCCGAAGAAATAAAGTGCGCTCAGCGTTAAAAGTGTTGTAAGAGAAGTATTTAAACTTCTTGCAAGAGTTTGGTTAACGCTTGCGTTAATAATTTCCCCGCTTGTGTATTTTTTAGCCAAAAATCTATTGTTTTCTCTTATTCTGTCAAATACAACAATAGTGTCGTGAACAGAGAAACCTACAACGGTTAAAATTGCAGTAATAAATAGGCTGTCTACTTGAACATTGTACAAAATTCCAAGTATTGCAAACACGCCCACAACAAAAAGTGCATCGTGGAAAAGGGCTGCAAGAGCTATTATAGCGTAGTCTGCCTGAAATCTGAAAGAAATATAAATAACAATTCCTAAAAATGCAAGCATAAGCGCTGCAAGAGAGTTTTTAAGAAGTTCTTTACCTAAAGTAGGTCCGACCGAAGTTGTTGAAATAAGCTGCGGCGCTTGGGTGTTTTGGGCAAGAACCATAGTAATTTTGTCAATTTGGTTGTTATTTTTTTCACCCATAAAACGAGTTTTTATAGAGATTATATTTTTTATGTTTTTGTCAGTGCTTGAGTTACTTATATTTTGAATGATAGGGTTGTTTACGCCGTTGTTTTGAAGCTCTGTTCTTATTTTACTTATTTGCTCCGGTGTAACCGAGTTATTTACGCCGTATTGCAAGATTGTACCGCCCGTAAAGTCGATACCGAGTTTAACAGGAGAATGATTTGGTTGAGTAAACATCAGATAAAACATTGCCAAAATACAGGGTATAAGAATTACAATGCTTATTAAAAGGTAGTGCCATCTGTGTTTTACAACATCAATCAGATAACTGCTTTTTATTAAATTGGGATTAGCCATTTTATATTTCTCCTATTATAAAATCTTTATTAATCAAGTACGCCGAATTTTGCTTTTTCTTTCTTTGTTTCGGTCGCACTATAGGCGTCTTGTATGTCTTCTGCTCTAAGACCAAACAGGGCAGGGTGTTTAAGTTCGCCCGTACCGAATACAAGGTGCATAAAGTTCTTTGTAACGGTAATAGCACTGAACATACTGACTAAAACACCTATTGCAAGCGTAAGTGCAAAACCTTTTACAACGCCTGTTCCAAGAGCGTATAAGATAGCGCAGGTGATAATTGTTGTCATATTTGAGTCGAAAATACTTGTAAATGCTCTTTCAAAGCCCGAGTTAATAGCCGTAAACAGCGACCTGCCCGACCTTAGTTCTTCTTTTGTACGCTCAAATATCAGTATATTAGCGTCAACTGCCATACCTATTGATAGGATAAAACCTGCAATACCTGCAAGAGTAAGTGTTACGGGAATAATCTTAAATATTGCAAAAACTATAATACTGTAGATTAAAAGTGCAATACAAGATATAACGCCGGGGGCTCTGTAGCAAACAATCATAAATATCATAACAAGAGCAAGACCTATTGCACCTGCCACTTTACTTTTTTGAATACTGTCAGCACCTAAAGTCGGGCCTACGGAGTTTTCTTCGATAATATTTGCTCCGACAGGAAGAGCACCGGCGTTTAAGAGGTCAACCATGTTTTTAACTTCCTGATATTCAAAACCGCCGTCCCCGCCTGTGATTTGAGCATGACCGCCCGTGATTTCTTCATTTACTCTAGGTGCTGATTTAAGTTCACCGTTAAAGAAAATTGCCATTTGCTGACCAACTAAGTCTCTTGTAAGGTGGGCAAATTTCTTTGCGCCTTCTTGATTAAATTCAATTGATACAATCCACTCTCCGCTTCCGGGAGCTGAGCCTACGAGGGCTTTTTTAAGGTCTTTACCTGTTAGACCGGTGCTTTCCCATTTTGTGTCACCGTTTTCATCAATACCTGCGGGGCGTTTAAATTCAAGTTCCGCAGTTTCACCCAAGAATTCTTTTGCCTTTGCGGTGTCTGAGATATTTGGAATTTCAATCATCAGTCTTTTATCGCCGATTTTTTGAACTGTAGTTTCGCCTACGCCAAGGGCGTTAACCCTGTTTTCAATAGCGTATTGAAGTGAGTCCATAATCTCGGGGGTGATTTTTTTAATAGTGCTTGAAGTTTGCGCTTCAAGTGTTAATCTTGAACCGCCAACAAGGTCAAGACCAAGAGTTGCGGGCTTTTTAAAAATTACAACCGCACAGCTTAGCGCTATTAAAACAATCGCCCAAAAAAGAATGATTTTATTTTTCATTTCTCTAATATCCTTATAAGAATTTACATGTAAATTTTAACAAAAAAATAAAAAAAAGACTAATAAATTTGCACAAAATTGCCCTTGCGGGTAATGTCGACAATAAAAAAAGCCGCTTAATTTGCGGCGTTTTTCCTCTTTTAAAGTCCAGTAGCATTACTGCCTTTTAAAATCTTTTTTTGTTGTTAATAATCTCTTTCACATTCCTCTTTAATTTCTACGATACAACGACCGTAATACTTGCCACCACTCCTTTCGTAATGCTTGGCTTAATTCCTTTGACACAACTATCAAATACCAAAATAGGCGCATGGGCAATATTAAAAATATTAATTTTTTTTTACAATCAACCATGCCCCCCAAAAACAATAGAGAAAATTAAAATTTACAAACTTAATGAAGAAAAATTTACTTGCAAAGTCCAAAAAAGCATGACTAACAAATATTATAGAGTTTTTAAATATTTGTTACTTTTATTTTCTTGTCCCTATTTGTGTCTTAGTGTTATTATTAATTATGAGGAGTTATGAGTAAGTTAATCAAATTCATACTGGCTTTGATATTGTTTTTTTGCGCTACGTTTAGTACGCAAGCTGCTCCTGTTATAAAAATCACAGGTCTTGAGTTTGATAATTCGGATAATATGGTGATTATTCAGTCTGTAGGAACAATATTTCCTAAAACCCAGCAAACTCCGGAGGACAATGAAAAAAGCGCCAGAACTCCGGAAAATGTTATTACAAAATGTTTTTTAACAAACCCCGATAGGGTTTTTGTAGATATTACAAATGCCGTTTTAGCGGGTAACGCCAAAACTTATAACCTTAAAAACTCAAAAATAGACACGGTTAAAGTATCTCAATTTTCAACCTCTCCAAACACTGTAAGGATTGTTTTTGAATACAATAAAAAATTTAACCCCGAAGATTTTTCAATTTACGCAAACGACAGACAAATAGTGATTTTGTTCTCAAAAACTTTGCTTAGCAGTGAAAAATATAAAACAATCTACAACAACATGACATCAGGAGAGAGAAAGGCTGATATTTTTGAGGCTGCAACATACTCAAGCGAAACAAAAGAAAAGATAATAAATGTTGCAAACACAGAGCAAATAGAATACGAAACAAAAAAAAACCCTGAAAAAAATACCAAAATGAAAGCAGGGTTTTATATTGACTCTGTTCAATCCCTTAAAAACGGCTTAATGATAAAGGGCAGCGGTCTTATATCTCTTAAAAGCTCTTTTGTACTGGAAAATCCGCTCCGAGTGGTTTATGACATTGAAAACACAAATGTTGCTCAAAACCTGAGAAACAAAACCTACACTATGCCGCAGGCAAGTGCTCTTGTTGTGGATGGAAATGTAGCACAGAGAGAAATTTTAAGAATAGGACAAAACACCCAAAGTACAGCTCGCCTTGTCTTGCAGGGAAGTGAGGCAAAAAACTACAGAGTGGTTATTTCTCCTGATTTACAGGGGCTTTTTATTGCAAAAAGAACCGATGTATTGAATGCAAAGCTCACAGAAACCACAAGTTCCATTTTATCATACAGTGCAAAAAACGCAGGGGAGAACTTAGATGTTGTAAATATTTCTTTTACAAACCCTATAGCGCTCAGTATGTTTGAAGAAAATTCAAAATTTTATGTTGATTTGCAAAATGTGGCAGATTTTAATGAAGAAGAACTAAAAAAACTCCACGCAAACCCTGACTACAGCGGTATAACCGCACAAAAAATCGCACTTGAAAAATCAAGAATAATTTTTCATCTTAAGGATTCAACCGCCATAAATGCGCAAATTTCTCCTGACGCCAAAGAACTTAGAATATACTTTAAAAAACGTGTAAAAGTTCAACCTAAACCCGTTGTCGTCCAACCTGTTAAAAAAGAAGAAAAAGAAGTTGAAAAGCAGCGCCCCTCAACCATTAAACAAATGTATAGCGTTGTAATTGACCCGGGTCATGGCGGTGCTGATGTCGGTGCTACAAGAGAGGGAATTTATGAAAAAGATATAACCCTTGAAGTATCGAAAATGCTTGAAGAAAACCTCAAAAAAATGGGTGTTTATACTCATATGACGCGCGATAGAGATAAAACAGTAGAGCTTAGTGAGAGAAGCGATTTTTCAAATTCAATAAGTCCTGATGTTTTTATAAGCGTACATGTGAATTCTTCCGTTAAAGAGGATATAATAGGAGTGGAAACACACTGGTATCACCCCGTGAGTCTTGATTTTGCAAAAAAAGTTCATTCAAAAATTGCAAGCTCAAGAAATATCTCTAGATGGGACACACGTGACCGTGGTTTGTTTCAGTCAAAATTTTATGTTATAAATCATACAACAGCACCTGCCATTTTGGTAGAAATAGGATTTATCTCAAATCCTGCCGAGAGAAAAGAGCTCATCACCAAGAAAAGACAGGAAGAAATTGCAAAATCACTTGCTGATGGAATAATGGAGTATTTAAAATCTCAAAAATGACTTACAGTGACACAATAGGGGTAATGGACTCAGGAGTCGGGGGTCTTACGATATTAAAAGAACTTGTTCAGGTTCTTCCCTCTTCAAAGTTTATATATTTTGGCGACACGGCAAATCTGCCATACGGTTGCAGGTCAAAAGAAGAGATATTGTTTTTTAATAAAAATATCTTAAATTTCTTCTTAACCCTTGGTGTAAAAGATGTGGTAATAGCTTGCAATACCACATCTGCTCTAACTTATGAGGACTTGGAAAAAGAATTCACCCTCAAGGGTCTAAGGATTTTCCCTCTTATTCAAAGTATAGCGCATGATGCAGCTGAGGGGCTTAAAAGCGGGGATTGTATATGTGTTTTATCTACCGCTGCAACTGCTAAGAGCGGCAAGTATGCAAGTGAAATCAAAAAAGTAAACCCTGATTTAAAAGTTGTTGAAATACCCTGCCCCGGATTCACAGAAATTGTTGAAAACAGGCTCTATAACACTAAAGAAAGTTATATTGCAATACAAGACAGAATGAAAATTGCCCTTGAAAACAAGGCAAAAAGAATAATTCTGGGCTGTACGCACTACCCTTATCTTCTAGATTTATTATCTGAATTTGCACCAAGGGAAATATTTTTTAACCCCTCAAAATCGCTTGCAAAAAGTGTTTCTAAGATAATAAAGAATACAAATGATAAGGGTGATGTTGATTTTTACGTTACAAAAGACCCTGAAGAGTTTAAAAACAGCGCAAAGATGTTCTTTAAAATTAACAAAGAAGTAAAATGTGTTAAAATGCCCGAGTTTAGTCGAGTATAGCGTCTTTTGGTACTACCGTTATGCCGCCTTGAGATACGAAAAATCCGCGTCTTATGTCTTCTTCTTTGTTAAAGCCGATTTCCGTGTATGGCGGTATTATTACGTTTTTATCGATTATGGCGCGGTTAATGTGTACATGGCGCCCTACATTTACGTTTTCAAGCAGTATTGAATTGGATATATTAGAAAAACTGTTTATTTTAACTTTTGGTGAAAGTATACAACGAGAAAGCGAGCCCCCGCTTATGATACAACCTTCGGATACTAGCGAATTTTTAGCTACGCCGACACGCTTATCCTCATCCCATATGAATTTTGCGGGAGGATAGTTGTAGTTAAAAGTTCTAAGAGGCCAATCTCTTGAGTATAGATTCAGTTCGGGACTGTATTCCAATAAGTCCATGTTAGCCTGCCAGTAGCTGTCTATGTTGCCTACGTCTCTCCAGTAGCCTTTTTCGGATTCGCTCATATCCGGATAGCTGTTTGAAGCAAAATCGTAGATATATATGGCTTTTCCGCCCCTTAACATATTTGGAATAATATTTTTTCCAAAGTCATGGGAGGAGGCTTCATCGAGCGCATCTTGCTCGAGCTCACCGATTAATTTTTCGGGTTTAAATACATAGTTCCCCATTGATGCAAGGCATTTTGTCGGGTCGCCGGGGATGTGCTTTGGTGTATGTTTAGGCTTTTCAACAAAGTTGATTAAGCGCCAAGAGTCATCAACCTCCATAATGCCGTATTCGCTTGCAAGCTCTATTGGTATAGGAATGGCAGAAATTGTAAGGTCGGCTTGTTTTTCTATGTGATAGTCAATCATCTGACGCACATTCATTTTGTAAATGTGGTCTCCGCCAAAGACACAAACAATTTTAAAATTATCGTCAAGGATTTGGTTTAAATTCTGATAAATAGCATCAGCCGTACCTTTGTACCAGTTGCCATCCGTTCTCATTTGCGCAGGAACGCAGTCTACATACTGCCCTACCGAGGATGATAAGTTCCAACCTCTTGAAATATGCTTGTTTAGAGAATCTGATTTGTACTGAGTAAGGACTTTTATTTTGTAAAAGCCAGAGTTTACAAAGTTATTTAGAACAAAATCGATAATTCTGTATCTGCCGCCAAAAGGCACAGCGGGCTTTGCTCTGTCTCTTGTCAGAGGAAAAAGTCTTTTTCCCTGTCCGCCTGCTAAAATCATTGCTAAAACATGTTCACTAAACATTTTTTACCCCAAATCAGATACACATTTTATTAAAGCACATTTGTAAGCTTTTTAAAATACCCCCGTGAGTTGATTTTTGGCACTAAAAAAGCCGCCCGATAAGAGCGGCTTTTAAGAGTTTAAATTTTTCTATACATTAGATTCTGCTTGTCTTTTTGCATAGCATTCTTTGCAATAGATTTCTTTACCCTCTATAGGTTTGAACGGAACTTTTGTTTTTGCTCCGCATTGTGAGCATACGGCATCATGCATTTTTCTTCTGTTTTTTTGTCTGCGTTCTTTTCTGCATTCAGGGCATCTTTTTGGTTTGTTAACCAAACCTTTTTCTGCGTAGAATTCTTGTTCGCCTACGCTAAAGATGAACTCTTTGCCGCAATCTTCGCATTTAAGGGTTTCGTCTTGGTACATTTTGGTCTCCTTTGATTAGTAAGTTGTTTTCAGACCACAGAGCATAAAAATTTCTTTAAAATCTACTGCTCGCATAGTTGAATATTATAATTGTAGCCTTTTTTTCAGATTTTGCAAGGAAAATGTTTAAAAAAACGGGTGCAATTTTATTTACCTGGAGTTGCACCCGAATGATACGAACTTAGTGTAGAAAATTTTCTACGGGGCTTGTGCCCCGTTAAAATTTTCAAACGAGCCTTAGGATGTGAGCCCGTGGCGGCAAAGCGAGGAGCTTTGGCGGACAGGGCGACACTGGACTTAGCTTTGCTCCTGTGGGTATCTCGCGCCGTTGCGCTCGATTATCCTACGTCGCCTATCGACAGTTGCGCCTGCGGTCTTGCTCGTCGCAAGCCCTTAGGCTCACTCCGGCTCACGCTTTTCACTCTTGCTCTGACATGTCCCACCTTATCCTCAAATAACCACTGGAGCCATTACCTCCCGAGCCTTGTTCAAAGGAGTCACTTACTACACCTGCGCCTCCTCCGCCCGAGCCTCCAAATTCATTGTTTGCAACATCATGCACCCTTCCTGAATTACCGTTAATATTGCCTGAAGTACACACATAATTTGCCGTATCTGTACTGTCTGCATAATTTGCACTCATACCGCCGCCGCAGCTAACGGCTGCTGCCGCATTAGACGCTCTTATGCCAAAAGGTGCTCCGCCCACCCCTCCGTCAAAGCCGTAGCTCCACGGGATTATATTGGCATTTACCTGTGAGGATGTATTACCGTCTTCACCTTTAAATGTGGTAGCGTTAAAGTCAAAAGTTGTGTTTGAGGTATTTGAGATTATAAGCCCCAGGGTTGTTGTTTTAATTTCATTATCTGTTGAAATTATTCCCGATTTTCCGCCTTGAGGTTTAAACGAAGAGTTGCTCAGGCAGTTTGCGATTGCAGTGTTGTTCGAAGCATTTTGTACACAACTTCTTACACCGTCTTTTTGGGTTTGAGTTACTGCTTTTCCGCCCTGTCCTGCAAGAAATATTATTTCATTGTTACCAACAATGCTTGGAGTTCCGTTTATCCCGTCTTGTCCTATAGCTCCTCCCGAGCCTCCGGAACCTACTTCTAATACTATTCTGTCACCCTCTTTTACTTTATATTTGATTTCATAGTTTTTATTAGTTCCGCTTTCTTGCCCTCCTACACGAGCTCCTGAGCCTCCTCCCGAGCCGGGTAGTGCAAGCTTATACAGTATCTCTACTTTTCCGTTTGCTCCCTTGCCTCCTTGGAAAAAATGGCTTGCCGAGCTTGCCCAAGTAGGTGTTAACCCTCCGCCGCCGCCAAAGCCGTATTCACTCGCGTTTTGCCCCTTTGCGTAATTTGCTTCTTTTGTGGTATTTCTTACTCCAAAAGCTCTTGCGGGGTCATCATAAATATAGCCGCCCGAAGATGATTCCCCTTGGTTTATAGTACCGGTATTATTAACTTTACCTCCGTCACCCCCTTTTGTTTCAGTTCCTTGTGTGCCCGAATAAGAGATAATACTACATGCAGTATTTCCGCCCGCAAATGAATCCGAAGCACTTTTTCTGCTTTTTGAGTAACAAGTACCGGAGGGTGTTGTGTCGTTTGTTGATGTCCCCTCTGTGTAAGCTTCGCCATGGCTTGTAGCTGTTGCAGCTTTACCTCCCAAGCCTCCTTTTACATAATATGTGCCGAGTTCAACTCCGCCCCTTTTGTGTACTACTTTTGTTGTTGCGCCTTGGGAGCCGTTTGTTTTTGAAGCTCCTCCATTGCCTCCTGTGCCTATAGTTATTTCAAATGTATCGTTTGGCAACACATTGATATTTTTTTCTAAAACCGCTCCGGACGCTCCGCCTGCACCTGAAAATGCACTTACATGTTTTAGCGGGCGTACGCATTTGGCTTGGAATGCTGATGTATCCTTGCTCGAGTCATTTAATCCATTTTGGCAAGTAAATGTGACATATTTGTGATATGAATTTATCCCATAAGTCCCATACAGACTTACTTGAGATACTCCAAAGGCGTTAAGGATTGCATTCCCGCATATGTAGTCTTGCGGTACATTTGCACTTTGGCCTGGACAATATGCTTGTACATCTGCAGCTGAATTTGTTCCGCACAAATTTAGATTTTTGTATAAATTTGATAAATTCTTTCTGATAAAGTCAAGTTCATTCACTGTTGGTAGTCTATAAGAACCTCGTTCGGGGTTTGATGTGCCCATGGTCTGTAATGAATTTGGATGTGGATAGTAATCACACATTTTGTTTGCTGCAGTGTATGTACAAGCCGCAACCCCCTTTTTAATATTTTCGGGCAGTATTCTCCAACAGCAGTTTCCTGCTTCGCAAGTTACATTATCTCCTACGGTAAGGTTTTGAACTCCTCCCCAGTTAGGATACCTTCCGTCTATGGATTTTGTAAACATGCACAGGTCTCCGCCGTCATCAGCCCCTCTTACTATTTGATATTCAGGTATCGGACTTAGCCCGCTGCCTGAGTTCCACTTGTCCCAGTCGTAGCTTTTGCAAATTTTTCCTGTAGTGACACCATTTGCGCCCCCTCCGCCTCCTCCTGCGCCTGTTATTCTAAGAGTAATTTGATTTACCCCTTTTGGCACCGTCCAAGTTGAATTAGCGGTTTTTGCGATTGAAATTTCACTGCTTAAGGTCGCACCCCCTCCGCCTCCGCCGCCTCCTGCACCTTGGATAAATAAAGTGTTTATTCCAATCGGAACATCAAAAGTATAAGTTCCCGGGTTAGGATAAATTTCAAGCCCCTTTTTATTATCAGTCTGTACGCTGACGGTATCTTTCATCCTCTTTGTTATAACGGGAGCTAGTGCCACCATAATAACCGATATTACAAGCACGGCCGTTAATAATTCAGCCAAAGTAAACCCTCTAAATTTTTGCGCAGCGCAAATATTTTGAGCCATAAATCGACTCTCCCTTCGTATCTTAAAAATATCAATATCGATATAATTATATCAATATTGATATAACAAGTCAATCAAACACGGATTTTATAGAATATTAGAATAATGACAGAACAAAAAATAAGCGTCAGAGAAATAGTTAAAATGATGCTTTTGAGGCGCAATGTTTCGCTTAGTTCTCTGGCAAAAAGCTTAAACGATAAATACGGATATAACATAACTCAATCCAATCTTTCAAGGAAACTTATCAACGAAACGGTTAAATGGAGTGAGTTTCAAGATATTGCAGCAATTCTTGGTTACAAAGTAAGGCTGGATGAAAATAAAAGCTGGAGTGGGCTTGGAGCGGAGTAAAAATTCCTTGCTTGATAACTTTAGCTTGTTGTGCTAATTTTAGATTATGATAAAGCCTTGGAATGAGTATTTTTTAGAAATAGCAAAAACCTGTGCTTCACGCTCAAATTGCCTAAGAGCTCACGTTGGAGCAGTCATTGTCGGTGAAGATAAAAAAATAAAAGCTACAGGCTACAACGGTACACCCTCAAAAGTGGTTTCTTGTGCCGAACTTGGTTTCTGTTACAGGATAAAAAATAATATCCCGTCAGGCACAAGGTATGAAACCTGCCGCTCGATACACGCTGAACAAAATGCCATAATTCAGGCGGGTCAGGACAGATGTAAGGGTGCCACGATGTATATCTGGGGGCACAATTTTATCTGTATTTTGTGTAAAAGATTTATAGTTCAGGCGGGAATCGAAAAAATTTATCTGCAAAAAGATGAAAACTCCCCGATAGAGTTTGTAGATGCAAAAACTCTACGTGAGGAGCTTTCAAATTCATTTATGGTAAGCGAAAAAGACTGTGCTGCTTGCACTAATGACCCTGTAGCCTAGTCTATTTTAAGCTTTTTGCTTTCTTCGGTTTTTTCGGGTTCTTTTTTATCAAGGATAATCTTAAGCACGCCGTGTTTAAATTCGCTTTTTGCACTTTCGGGGTTTACAGGATGCTCAAAAGGTATTGTCCTTGTAAAATTACCGTAGCGAAATTCGCTTATGTGAATATTTTCTTTTTCTTCCTTGTTTTCGTATTTTGCCTGAGCATTCAGGACTATGCCGTTTTCGTATAAATCAACGTCAATGTCTTCTTTTTTGACACCTGCAAGCTCTACCTTGATTTTGTAGTTTTTGCTTGTTTCTCTTACCTCTATAGCTGGCCTAAAAGTCATCTCTACAGGTAGATGCCCCTTATCCATAAATTCCATATCACCAAAAGTATCTTTTAAAAACCTTGTTAAATCTTCATGGATATTGTTAAAAAAATAAGACGGCTCTCTTTTTATAATGCTAAATTTCATATCATTCCCTCCTTTAATATCTACTATTTTGTCCCATGTGCTCCATTTTTTCATTGCCAAATTGTGTAAAGTTTTGTTATCTGTTGTGCAATTTTTATAATTAAAAAGTTTTTATTTATATGTATAGAAAAAATAAGGACATAGTATGGCTATTGGAGCAATAGGCGGACCTGATTATGAAATGTACAAGCAGCCTATAAATCAAACAATGGGCGTGAATCCCTTTGCTGCAGGTGCAGCACAAACCTCAGGCGGTTCAGGCGGTACGCAATTTATAGGCAAAGAAGAGGGCGGACTTGATCAAGGTATGTTGGCCGCTAAAGCGCAGGGATTTCAAAACGGATTAGGCGGTACAAATAACCCTGATAATCATAAGATATTCTACGCCGCTTAAGTAAAGTTAAAATTTTAAAACCCCTTGTTAAATCAAGGGGTTTTTTAGTGTCTTAATTATCCGAATGTCTTAAATGATGCCTCAACATCTTCTTGAATTACTTTTTTTACGCTTTCCATTTCTGTTTCGAGCGCCTTGTGCTCTGATTCAAGTTGTTTTAATCTCATCTCAAGAGACTTATCTTTGTTTTGGAATAAGCTTTGTTTTTCATCATAATCAGCTTGAGCTGCCGCGTCATCTGTTTTATCCAATACTTCAGAAATTAATGTTTCATTTGTATCTGCATAGTTGACTCTTTCCCAATTTGCACTTGTTGCATCTTCATCTGAAGAGTATTTCATAAGTTCTATGAAATAAATCCCCTCTGTTAGGCTTCTTTGAAGTGCATCGGTTCTTGATATCTCGGGGTCAACAAAGTACTGTTCTTTTGTAAGACCGTCCGAAGATAACCCGTTTTCATCAAATTCAGGGAGTTTTGGTACTACAACTTTGCCTGATGTTGTAACCAATCTGCCACCAAGACCGGGAGTTTCTGCAAGTTCGGAGCGTACTATATCGTCATAAGTTAATTTAGCGTTATAGTTGTACAAGTCAGTATCCGCAGCAGTTTTAGCGTTGAACAAAAGAGTAGTGTTGTTTATTTTGTCATTGTATTCACTGGTCCAAGATTCGGTTTCTCGAGCAAGCATAAGACGTTCATGAGTAATACGTTGCGCTTGATACTCATTGTTGTTCTTTTGTGCCGTTAAAATCAAAAATCTTGCCTGGCTGGCGGACATTCCCATAAGGGTCACTCCTTACTTTATTGTTCCTTATGCCATGATATTCGGCATTTTTGCCTCTTACTTTAATATTTATGAGTATTTTTTCAACAAATTGAAACAAAACTTAACAAATTGGAAATATTAATAAAAAATAAATTTAAATAGACAAGTTGTATTGATAATTTATAATGTTAATTAATTAGAGTTTCTAAAAGGAGGTTAAGACAATGTTCGCTCAAGACGAGAATGAAATAAACACTGAAGATGTTCAAAATACAAATAATCCTTTTGAGCAAAAAGAATCTGAAGATGAGGTTCAAGTTGAGCAGAAAGAAGAAGTTAGCGAGCAGGACGAATGTGAAAAGCTAAAAGCTGAGTTAGACGACCTTAACAATAAGTACCTTAGGATGGCGGCTGACTTTGATAACTACAGAAAACGTCAAATGCAAGAAAGAGAAAGCCTCCTAAAATACGGCGCAGCCGATACAATGACAAAACTCCTTGCCGTTCTTGATACTTTTGAAAGAGCACAAGAATCTCTTAAGGATGTTGAAGATGTCCAAAGTGTAAAAGAGGGTTATGAAGTTGCATTTAAGCAGCTTATGGATACCCTTAAAAAAGCCGGATTAGAGACAATAGACGCGCTCGGGGCTGAATTTGACCCGAATTTACATGAAGCAATCGCTCAAACTTCAACAAACGAGCACCCTGATAATACTGTAATATCTCAAATGCAAAAGGGATATAAGCTTGCAGACAGGGTATTAAGGCCTGCTCTTGTAAATGTTGCGCTAAATGAGGAAGAATAATGGATTACTATGAAACCCTTGGCGTTAGCAGAAATGCCACAAAAGATGAGATAAAAAGCGCATTTAGGAAACTTGCAAGGAAATATCACCCCGATGTTAACAAAGAAGAAGGGGCGGAAGAAAAGTTTAAAGAACTGGGCAGAGCTTATGAAACCTTAATGGATGACAATAAGCGAGAACTTTATGACAGATACGGTGAAGAGGGCCTTAAAAACGCCGGATATAATACAAACGCCTTTGATTTTGATTTTGGCGATTTGGGAGATATTTTTTCGTCATTTTTTGGCGGCGGTATGGGCGGTTTTTCATCAGGCCGTGTTAATCCTAACGCACCGCAAAGAGGGGCTGATTTAAGGCTTGATATAGAAATAGACTTTATGGAAGCTGTCTTTGGTGCTGAAAAAGAAATTAAATTTGACCACCTTGAACCCTGTGATGTCTGCTCGGGTACGGGTCTTGATAAAGATGCAAAAGATACAGTCTGCCCCACATGTCACGGGCAAGGAAGAGTACAGCAGAGCACAAGGACAATTTTAGGTTCTTTTACATCAGTTACCGTTTGTCCTACATGCCATGGCAGCGGAAAAAATCCAAAAGCTGCCTGCAAAAAGTGTAAGGGTCAAGGAAGTGTAGCTAAAGAAAAATCCATAAAAATAAAAATTCCCCATGGTGTAGATATGGGTTCAAAAATAAGACTTGCAAACGAGGGCGACGCCGGTAAAAATGGCGGCAGAGCGGGTGATTTGTACGTTGTATTACACGTTAGAGATTCAAAAGAATTTATAAGAAACGGTTATGATATTCATACAAAACTTGAAATATCAGTTCCACAGGCCGTTTTAGGTGATAGTGTTACTATAAATACAATCCACGGCGAAAAACAAATAAATATCCCTCAAGGTATCCAAAGCGGAGAAAATATTGTCCTTAAAGACTTTGGCGTACCTCACTTGGGTTCTGATTCACAAAAAGGCGCTCATTATGTTACAATAATTGTAAAGACGCCTAAAAAATTATCAGACAGGGAAGAAAAATTATACAGAGAGCTTTTTGAACTTCAAAACAGCACAAAAAAAGAAGAAAGTCTGCTTGAGAGGGTAAAAGCTACGCTTAAAAAATAGGAGAGAGTATGGGTTTTAAAAGAGGGTTAAAGCTTTTTGTAAGTTTATTTGCACTTGTGGTTTTATGCCAAAGTGCTCACGCTTCTAAGCTCCCGATTGAAGTTTGGGAATATGTAAAAGAGCAATTGCCCTCATCAACTCAGCGTTTTGACTCTGTGATTGTTGTATCGCCTGATGTTATGTATATACCCTTATATCCTGCTCAAACAAATGCAGTCAATAATTTAAAGATTGAATATACATATCCAAAAGGAAAAACTCTAAAAGACAAACCTGAAATTGTTGTTTTTAACAATAATTTTGTACTTTTAAAACTCTTTAAGGACAAAAAAGGCGACTACACTCTTACAAGTTATGAAGATTTCCCTATGAAAGTTAAATTAGGTGTTATGCCTCAAGATATGCTTGTTCCGCCGGGGCTCAAGATGCCGGAGAATTTAAAACTTGTTTTGGGTGACCTTGTTATACCTTCAAAAAATGAGGGAAACCTTGTTTATTTGACAAAAGACAAAAAAGACCCGTCAGAAACTCTTATGAAAAACGAGTTTATACCGCTTAGGGAACTCAAAAATAAAAAAACATACCTTACGACAGCAAATTCTAAGTTTATGTTTGTATATGACGACAGTTCAAAATCCCCCTTATACGAGCTAAAACTGAGTGCTCTGCCATCAAAAATAGTTGCATCAAACTCTACAAAATTTGCCCTTGTAGTTTATTTTGCAAATAAAAATCTTGAAATCATTGACCTTAAAAATGAAAGAATCTTAACTCAAATTCCTTTGGATGATGTTGCAAAGGATGTTGATATAGACGCAAATTCAAATATGGCGTATGTAAGTTCGCAAAATGCAAATACAATTTATTGTGTTGATTTAAACTCGGCAAGGTTAGAGCGCGCCATAAGGCTAGAGCAGTCGCCATCTCGTTTGGCAGTTTCAACTGATGGGGGTTCAATTGTTTTTGTAGACGGCGTTTCAGGGGAACTTTTTACTCTTAAACTCGGTGAAAATACTCAAGTAAACCCTGTAGCCAAGATTAAAAATATCTCAAAAGTTATGTGTGATAATAACTTTATTTATGCAATATCAAGAACACAGAATAAAATGTACGTGTACGACAGAAATACACTTGCTCTTGTCGATGAAGAAAACCTGAATGAAAAACCGGTTGACGCCATTATGTATCAGAGCAAAATCTATGTTCTTTGTGCCAAAGAAGGCGTGCTTGAAGTGTATGACAGTGAAAAGAAAAAAATAATACTCTCAACTCAGCTTGATAAAGACGGTTTTTATTCAAAAATAACCCTTGTACCTGACCAGCATAATGTTATTATAACAGGTGTCAATTCAAAGAAATTTTTGCTCTACGACCTTGAAAAAATGACTCTTATAAAAAAACAGCCTGCGCTTATCGATGTTTCAAATATTGTAATTATGGATAAGACTCCTGTTCAGGATTTGTAATATGAATACTATAGATAAGTTTGATACAAAATCAAAAGATGTTTTATTTGCTCTTGAGCAGACAAGAAAAGAATTTTGGAATATAGACAGAGCTACGGCAAATTTTTTGAATATGTTGATTAAAATGCACAATTCAAAAAACGTGCTCGAGCTTGGTACATCTAACGGCTATAGTGCAATATGGCTCGCTGATGCGCTAAGACATACGGGCGGAAAACTTACGACGATTGAATTTTGGGACAAAAGACAATCTGTTGCAAAAGAAAACTTTAAAATCTGCAAGGTAGATAGTCTTATAGAACCGCTTTTAGGCTCGGCACTTGCAATTTTAGATGAAATGGGTAGCGAAGTTAAACAAGGCACAAGAGAGCCTTTCGATTTCATTTTCATCGATGCCAATAAACTTGAATATATCGAGTATTTTCATAAAATTGACCCCTTATTAAAATTTGGCGGTATAATTGCTGCCGATAATACTATTTCTCACGCTAAAAAAGTTGAGCCGTATATAAAAGCGCTTGAAGAGCACCCTAATTATCAAAATCAGATGCTAAATTTTGAAGCGGGTTTATTTCTATCCTACAAAGTTCAAGTTTGAGATTCTTCCTGAATTTCACTTACGGTAAGCGCGTTTGATATGCTGATACCGTCTCTTTGGGCGGGCGAGTTTGTGACTTTGCCGTTTACATAAATTACACTTGAGCCGCCTCCGTCAAAGTTCATTGCATATTTGCAGCCAAGACCTTTCATAATGTAGGCAAGTTCCGTTAAGGTCACGCCGACCGAGCTTTCTTCTCTGCCGTCAACGGTTAGAATAATAAGTTTGTTATCTTCGCTGTAACCTATGGCAGAGCGAGGGTTTCTGCCTGTAATTGAGCCAAATTTTTGCGCGCTAACGTCAACAAAGACTTCCCCGTCTTTTACAAGGTAGGGGCCTGCACCTATTATGTGATTTGCATCTTTAAATGTTTCGGGGAGCTTAATTTCATAGGAGATGTTTCTTCCTTTTGCAAAATCATCAAGGATTTTGGCAGGAGCACTTATTACAAAACCATCCTCAGGAATTGCGATTTGATTTGCACTCATTGCAATTATTCTGCCGTCTTTAACGGCTGCAACTTTTCCGTATTTTGGCGCCATAGGCGACATTTTGCCCCAGTGCGGGGTGTAGATAATAGTGTAAGTGCTAAGCATTCTGGGCTGGTTAATGTTATCTGCTTTTATGTTTAATCTGTTGGATTTTATGGTGATATCCATTGTAACTTTGTCCATAACAAAGCGGGTTTCGTTGTTATCTTCTATAATTCCTATGCCTACTCTGTTATAAATTGGGCCTGTTAAAACCTCGTTATTTATCATTAAAGCGCCAAGGGGTACGCCCGTTTGGGGTTTAAAGTATCCGGCATTAATTGCAACTATTGAATTGTTTTTTTGAGCTATTGTTCTTATTTGCGCTCTGGCATTGAGCTTTGTGCTTGCAGTTTGGGGTTTTATGCTTAAGGCGTGGTTTGCACCGCGGTCAATTTCTACAATGTTTAGTTTGATGGGTTTTGAGTTTATATAGCGTGTCATTTTTATGTGAGCAACGCCTTTTGTCGGGTAGCTGAGTGTTTGTATCGGGTATTTTTTATTTATTCTTTCGACAAATTTATGTTGGTTAATTGCCTCCTGTTGCAGGGGTGAAACGTAGGCAAGTTGCTCCGAACCTTGATTTTTTTCAATAAAAATCGGGTGGCTTGAGCTTAGAGCTTTTGAGCAGACACCCGATGTTACAGTTATGCATAGTGTTACTATTGTGGCCAAAATAATGTTATAGACGGAGTTTGGCGGGACTTTTTCTTTCAATTGCCTTATATGTCCCGACGAACAGGAAATTTGTCCGGTGATTTCTGCCGTACTCATTTAATGCTCCGTCTTCGTACTTTTCTTATCTACTACTATTGTAACACGAATTTACAAATCCCGCAAGCCCTTTATTTATAGTACTTTTGACACTTTATACAGTTTTTAAAAAAGCAAAAATCAGACTCCTTTATGTAGGGCTTATTTTGATTAAGTGTAAAATTTATACAAGGTTTAAAAAAAATTTATTAATAATTTTAGAGTATTTAAAGCTTAGTTTTCTTTACAATTTTGGCTTATATGTGTAATATTGTTAATTATATACCGGAGATAAATAATGCTTATTGAAGAGATACTCGAACTTACCGTTGCAAAAAAAGCAAGCGACTTGCACATATCTGCTAATTTGCCGCCTGTGCTTCGAATTGACGGCGAGTTGGTTAGAACTAATCTGCCCGTGTTGAGCGGAGAAGATGTGGAAACTATTGTTTTCCCTATTTTAACAAACGAGCAAAGACGCAGTCTTGAGCAGAATTGGGAGTTGGACTTTGGTTACGGTTTGCATGGTGTAGGACGTTTCAGGGTAAACGTGTACAGGGATAAAGGCAACTACGCTGCGGCGTTTCGTACAATTAACTCTGAACCTCCAAGTTGTGATGATTTAGGCTTGCCTGAAATTGTCAAAAAAATTGCTCAAAAGCCAAGAGGCTTAATACTTGTAACAGGGCCTACCGGTTCGGGTAAATCTACAACGCTTGCTGCTATGGTTGATTATATTAATACAAACAGAACAGAACATATTTTGACCATTGAAGACCCTATCGAATTTATTCACACGTCTAAAAAAAGTGTTGTTCACCAAAGGGAACTGGGGCAAGATACCCGCTCAACCGCAAACGCTCTTCGCTCGGCACTTCGTGAAGACCCGGATGTTATTCTGGTCGGTGAGATGAGGGACTTAGAAACAATAGGGCTTGCGCTAACTGCTGCTGAAACAGGTCACCTTGTTATGGGAACACTTCACACCTCATCTGCTTCGCAGACAATTGACCGTATTATTGACGTATTCCCGCAAGGTCAGCAACAACAAATTCGTTTGCAGTTGTCTAACAGTTTGATTGCTGTTTTTTCTCAAACTTTGTTGCAAAAACTCTCTGAAGATGGTGTAACCAAAAAAGGTCGTGTTATGGCACAAGAGATAATGATAGTAAATAACGCCATAGCAAACCTTATAAGAGAGCAAAAAACCGCACAGATTTATTCCGCTATTCAAACGGGTGCAGGTATGGGTATGCAGACTTTAGAGATGGCACTTAGAGATTTGTGCAAACAAGGGCTTATTACTAAAGAAGACGCTATAGCAAAAGCTCAGCATATAGAAGAACTAAAGCGTATGCTGGGTTCAAGCACTCCGTCAATTCAAAGCGCGAGGTCAAGTCTTGGTTAATAATCCGTTTTTTTGTTAAGTATTTTAAAAAAATGTTTGCAAGAAAACATGTTCTTGTTAGAATGATTTTATAAAGTTAATAAAATTACTAATAGAATGTCCCTATCGGACATTCTATTAATTAGAAGATATTTACACCCCTACACAAAGGAGAAGAAATGGGTATAAAAGGCAAAAACGACAAGATGGTTGTACTGGCATGCGAAGAATGCAAGGAAAGAAACTATACAACTACAAAAAATAAAAAGACTCTTAAAGAAAGAATGGAACTTAGCAAATACTGCCCAAGATGCCAAAGACACACAACTCATAAAGAGACAAAATAGTCTTAGTTGCATATTAAGTTCAGTTGCGAGTGGACCGTCGGGTCCGCGATAGTTCAAAAATATGTTCTACCAACTGAACGGGTTGACAAGTTAATAGTTTAGGTTGCGTCCTTAGTTCAGTTGGTAGAACGTCGGTCTCCAAAACCGGATGTCGAGGGTTCGAGTCCTTCAGGGCGCGATTTTAAGAAAACGGTTTCGGTATCTGCGCAAAAGCGCGTGTCGAAGGGACTTCAAGTCCATCAGGATACAATTTAAGAAAACGGTTTCGGTATCTGCGCAAAAGCGCGTGTCGAAGGGACTTCAAGTCCATCAGGATACAATTTAAGAAAACGGTTTCGGTATCTGCGCAAAAGCGCGTGTCGAAGGGACTTCAAGTCCACAAGGGCGCGATTTTAATAAGTTTCTTGGCAAAAAAATAGTCCGTATTAAGAAATAAGGCAAATATAATGGCAAATACACCACAAAAAAAACAAACATCTGAAAATAACACTTCATTTAAAGAAAGCTTTATAGCTTACTTTAAAGGGGTAAAGGCTGAATGGGGAAAAATCTCTTGGCCTCAAAAAAATCAAATAATATTTGAAACAGGTGTAGTTCTGTTTGTCGTAATTGCCTTTACGATAATTGTGTATCTTATGGATATCATATTTAAAGGTATATTGGGGCTTCTGCCGCATTAATAAGTAAAACTAATCAATGTAAGGTAAATCATGGATAAAAAAGAAGAAAAAAATCTGGAACAAATGGAAGAGCAAACAGAAGCAGTTGACTTTGAAGCTGAGGAAAAGAAAGAAGCTTCAGCTAAAGTTGACAAAGCTCCTAAAAAACGCTGGTACGTTGTTCATACATACTCAGGACATGAAAATAAGGTAAAAGTTAACCTTGAAAAGCGTATCGAGTATATGAACATGTCGGAAAAAATCTTCCGCGTAGAAGTACCTCAAAAGACTATTACACAAGTTAAGGGCGGTAAAAAGACCGAAAAAGAAGAAAAAATTTTCCCCGGCTATGTTTTAGTTGAAATGATAATGGATGATGACTCTTGGTATGTTGTTCGTCACACGGCTGGCGTTACAAAATTTGTAGGCTCATCTAAGAAACCTATCCCTGCTAAAGACTCGGAAATCAAGAAAATTATTCACCGCGGTCAAACTCAAGCTCCTAAAATTGAACTTGATGTTAAAGTGGGCGACAAGGTCAGAATCGTCTCAGGCCCGTTTGCCGAATTTATTGGAGACATTACAGAAGTTTATCCCGACAAATCGAAACTTCGTGCAAATGTTTCAATATTCGGCCGTGAAACACCTGTTGAACTTGAATACAAACAAATTCAAAAAGTATAATAACAAATGTGGAAGAGCAGCATAGAAGCTGTTCGCTATTACCACGAAAGGAGAAAATAATGGCACCAAAATCAAACAAAAAAGTTACCGGAAAAATTAAACTTCAAATTGAAGCCGGCAAAGCTAATCCTTCACCTCCGGTTGGTCCTGCGTTGGGTCAAAAAGGTGTAAACATCATGGATTTTTGCAAACAGTTTAATGAAAAAACTGCTTCTCAAGCAGGTTTCATTATTCCTGTAGTTATCGATGTATACGAAGACAGAAGTTTCAGCTTTGTTACAAAATCACCGCCGGCTGCAGTGCTAATTAAGAAAGCTCTTAATCTTCCTAAGGGTTCTTCTGTACCAAACAAAACAAAAGTTGGTCAAATTACACGTGCTCAACTTGAAGAAATAGCAAAAACAAAAATGGAAGACTTAAATGCTACTAGTCTTGAAGCAGCAGTTAAGATGATTGAAGGTACAGCTCGCGCAATGGGTGTTACTGTTGCTGAGTAAATGATGGGAGGCAGAAAAAACTGCCGCTAAAACCACGAAAGGAGAAAAAATGGCAAAATTAACTAAGAAAAAACAAAAAATAAAAGAAATGCTTGAAGGTTTCAATCAACCATCAACAGCTAAAGACGCTATTGAAATGCTTCAAAAAATCTCTAAAGAAGTTTCTAAATTTGATGAAACAGTAGAAGCTCACATGAGATTAGGTATCGATGTTAAACACGCTGACCAGCAAATTCGCTCTACCACAGTACTTCCTGCAGGTCTTGGTAAAGAAGTAAGAGTTTGCGTTATAGCAAAAGCTGATAAGGCAGCTGCTGCAAAAGAAGCAGGAGCAGACGAAGCCGGAGCTGAAGAAGTTATCGAAAAAATCGCAAACGGCTGGTTTGAATTCGATACTTTGATTGCAACGCCCGATATGATGGCTCCCTTGGGTAAATTAGGTCGTGTTTTAGGTCCCAAAGGTTTAATGCCTAACCCTAAAACAGGTACTGTTACACCTGATGTAGCTAAAGCTGTTAAAGATGCTAAAGCAGGTAAAGTAGAGTTTCGTGCCGACAAACAAGGTATGATTCACGTACCTATTGGTAAAGTTAAATTTTCAACAGAAGATTTGATGAAAAACTTCTCAACTTTAACTGACGCTATCGTTAAAGCAAAACCGTCTGCAGCAAAAGGTACTTACATTAAATCAATGTATCTTACAACTACAATGGGTCCTTCGATCAAACTTGAACCCAAAGATGTTGTTTCAGAAATAAAAGAACATGTCAGCTAATTTTATTGAAAAAATTAAAGACAGCACGGCGGGGAGATTTATCCTCTCCGTGCTTTCAAATATTTTTAACTATATACACCAAGAGGCGTTTTTTGGAATTTTAAAAAGAGTGGATAGAAAGTTTATGAAATTCCTCTTTGTCGGTGCACTGAACACTGCCTTTGGCTACAGCGTATATGCACTTTTTGTTACGCTTCATGCCTCCCATAATGTGGCGCTTACAATTCAGTACATCTTAGGTGTATTTTGGAATTTTAAAACAACGGGAACAATTGTATTTAAAAACCACGATAACAGCCTAATTTTAAGATTCTTTTTGTCTTACATATTTACCTATTCAATAAACCTCATCTGCTTAAACGCCCTTGTGCACATTGGAATAGGCAAGTATTTATCTCAGGCAATTATGGTTTTACCGATTGCAATTTTATCGTTTTTAATTTTTAAGACTTTTGTTTTTAAGACAAAACCTCAAGGAGAGTAATATGCTAATAATGAGATATAATGGCGGTTTGGGCAATCAGATGTTTCAATACGCTGCAGTTTTAACCCTTGCGGATAAACTTGGTGTCGATTTTGCTTTTGATATGGACTTTTTTAATAAAAGGTATTGCCGCCCTTGGGGGCTAGGGATTTTTAATGTAGAAAATAAAGAAGTCAATGGCTTAAAATACAAAACTCTTTGGACTTTAAGAAAATACATAGGAAAAAAGTTTTTTGACTTAAATGTTTACGCTGAAAAAGATTTTAACTTTGAGCAAAGATTTGAAGAAATTAAGGACAACACTTATATATACGGCTTTTTTCAAAGTCACAGGTATATAAATCAAGATTTAGCAAGAAAGCACTTTAGCTTTAAAGTTGAACCGGATAAAGAAAATGCTTTAATTTTAGAAGATATAAAAAACTCAGATTCCATATCGCTTCACATAAGACGAGGCGATTATGTTCAAAAGAAGCGCTATGCAAGTATTTATAACCACTTAGATATGAAATATTACAACTTTGCCATG
Source organism: Candidatus Gastranaerophilales bacterium (assembly GCA_944323335.1). Lineage (GTDB taxonomy): Bacteria > Cyanobacteriota > Vampirovibrionia > Gastranaerophilales > Gastranaerophilaceae > Galligastranaerophilus. The sequence continues at coordinate 22,699 of CALUSB010000012.1, read as the reverse complement.
GAAATAATTGCAAACAAGGTGCAAAACCCTGTGGTGTATGTTTTTTCTGATGATATTGACTGGGCAAAAGAAAACCTTAGCTTTAAAGATTGCCCTATTTGCCTCAAGAAAAATGCAAGGTTTGAATTTGTTTCACACAACACCGGTGAAAAGTCTTATGAAGATTTAAGGCTTATGTCAAATTGCAAGTATAATATAATAGCAAACTCCAGTTTTTCTTGGTGGGGTGCTTATCTTAACAATAATCATCAAAAAATTGTTGTTGCACCAAAAAAATGGTTCCAAAAGATTGAAAACAACCCCTCTGACTTGTATCCTGATGATTGGACAGTTATTTAAAATCTTACCGATTTAAGATAATTTGTACTTATTTGCTGGTTATATTTTTTGCAATCACGCATTGAAAGTACTACCTTGACTGTCTGCTGTGCGGGTTTGTCCTTTTTTGCTTTGCTTACATTTGCACTTGTGTATGCGCCTAACATGCCTTCAACTGTTTTAAAAGGTACATTTTTTACATCAGCTTTAAAGTTTACATAAGGTATGTTTTTACCTTTGGCATAAACTACTCCCCTGCCTGTTATTTCAAGGTTTTCAAGCGTTATGAGGGAATCTTTAAACATCTTTAGCGTATCATCAATTTTTGTATCTATAGCCTTTGTTGAAAAGTCGTTCGGGCTTACAAGCTCTTTGTCTTTCAGGTCAAGGATAGTTATTTTTTGCCCCGTGGGGAGATATTCGGAGTTAAATTTTCTATACCCTGCAATATTTAGTGAGCGAGTCAGTCTGTAGTCGCTTGAAACCTGAGAAAAATCGCCAAAATCTTTTGACTGCTCAAGCAGATCTTCTCTTGGCGGGCAGGTAAATTCGTTATATTTTGTAACTACAAAATCGCACCCTCCAAAGAAGAAAAAAGCTATTAAAAGTGCGATAAATATTATTTTTCTAATCAGGCTTTTTAGGCAACCCATATTTTTGCTCCAACGGTTTAATTTTTTACAATTTTATTTTATCATACAAAAATGGATGAGAAAAAAACAACAAGTTTTAAAGACGCAGATATTAAAAAAGCCACAGAGGGTATGAAAGGCTATTTGGAGCTTAAGAGAGAATATCCTGATGTCATTTTGATGTATAGAATAGGTGATTTTTACGAGACTTTTTTTGAAGATGCCCAACTTGTTTCAAAAATTTGCGATATTACTCTTACAAAAAGAAAATACGGCGGGCTTGGAGAAGTTCCTCTTGCAGGTGTTCCAAGAGGAAGTTTTGATATTTATGTAAAAAAACTTCTTGATAAAAACTTAAAAATTGCCCGCGCCGTGCAGTTTAAGGGGGAAGATGGCAGCTGCACAAGAAAAGTCATAAGGGTTTATACGCCTGCTACAATTTATGAAAATGAGTTTTTAGATGCCGATAAAAATAACTACCTTGCAGCAATTATAAAAAAGAACGGTAAGTACGGTTTTTCTTACTGTGATGTGTCAGAGGGGTCATTTTACATAACATCTGGCACAAAAGAAGAGGTGTTTTTTGAACTTATGAAAATCTCGCCAAAAGAGATTCTTTTAAATAGTGAAGATTTGCTTTTTGACTTTAGAGATACTATAGAAAATTACAAAAATACCTTTGTTGATTCTAAATATTTTATTCAAGATGAAATAGAGGTTCTAAAGGGTGATTTTGAATGCGGGTATATTTGCGCAAATGCGATAGTAAATTATCTTAAATATACTCAAAAAACCTATGCTCCAAGGCTTGATGACATTAAAAAATACAGTATAAACGATTTTTTAATGCTTGATTTTAATACAAGGCGCTCCCTTGAGCTTACAAGGATGCAATCTGATTTTAAGAAAAAAGGCTCACTGTTTTGGTTTTTGGATAATACAAAGACTCCTATGGGAAAAAGGCTTTTAAAAAACTGGATGAGCGCCCCTTTAACGGATACGCAAAAAATTATAAAACGACAAAGGGTCATTAAAGAATTTTGTGCAAAGCCTTTTTTGTGTAAAATTTTGGATGATTTTTTAGAGGATTTTTGTGACATTTTAAGATACAGTGCAAAAATTTCAAACAGGACAATAACCTATAAAGAATTAATTGAAATATCTCAAGTTTTAAGCAGGGTAAATGCCATAGAGCAAGTGCTAAGGGAGTTAAGCGGATTTGACATAGAAACAAAAGCTGATACTTTAAGCTTGCTTGTTGATTTTTCAAGCATAATTAACAAAACTTTTGATATTGAAAATAACGGCAATATTCCCATAAAAAACGGGGTAGACCCTCGTCTTGACCTTTTAAGGGATGATTTAGAGACGCTTGAGAATAAATTAAAAAATATTGAAGCAAATTTAAAAGAAAAGTTTCAAAAAGATATTAGGGCTAAGTATGCTCCAAATCTCGGCTACTTTTTTGAAGCCCCCGTGAGTATTTTAAAAGAGCTTAATGACGGTTATTTTATAAAACAAAAACTAACTTCATATGTAAGGTTTATGGACTCTCAGTTAGTTGATATTGAGGAGAAAATCTGCTCCATAAAGTATCAAATTGAGGAGTGCGAAAATAATATTTATGAAAAAATAAAAGATTACTGTTGTGAGCTGACTTCAAAAATAAGAGCTTTTGCAAGAGATGTGGCATATCTTGATGTTGTAAATTCAATGCGAAAAATTGTACTTGAAAATAAATACTGTCCTGTTGAGTTCAATTTGGATGATACATTTGTGATAAAAGAGGGCGTTCACCCTTGTGTTAATAAAATTGTTGAAAACTACGTGCCTAATGATACTAAAAGCGAAGGTTTATTGGTGCTGACAGGTGCTAATATGTCAGGTAAATCGACATATTTAAAGCAAAACGGCGTTATTGTAATACTCTCTCAAATGTGCGGTTTTGCCCCTGCAGGTGAGGTAAATATTTATTCTGTAGATAAAATATTTTTCCACGGTTCAATTTTTGATAATTTCAGAGAAAACGAATCGGGTTTTATGGCAGAGATGAAGAGCATTTCAAGGATTTTAAAAAACTCTACAAAAAGAAGCCTGATTTTGCTTGACGAACCGATAAAAGGAACAAACAGCCTTGATGCTTCATCAATTTTAATTGCAATTTGTAATTACATAGCGCAAAAAATAAAAGCTAAGGCCATAGTTTCAACACATTTGCTTGATGTTGCAAAAAGGGCAAAGAATGCTCAGTATTTAGAAGTTTCTTATATTGACTTAAATACAAGAAAAATTAAAAAAGGCATAAACCTTGACTCAAACGCTTATGAGGTCGCACTTCTATCAGGCATAGACAAAAGCATAGTTGATGAGGCAAAAAAATACGCTCTCGGGCAAATATAAAAATACTTTTTTTGGCGGATAATAAAACACCCTCTATACTGCCATAATGTATCTATGAATCAGAGAAATTTAATTGCTTACATATGGAATAATATGCACCCTGTAACCCACTTTTGGATTATTATAAGCTCTGTCGGGGTTATGTGCCTTGGTGCGCTTTTTCATATAGGTTAGATAAAAAACTGGGTTAAAAAGTAAATAGCGTTTTTGTTGGTTTGAGTCTTTTCATCATTTGAAAAGACGTAGTTTAGTGCAAATTTTAGCCTTTGTTTGAATACAAAGTAATTAACCCCGACACTGTATTCGTGATTAACGCTTTTTGACTCATCAAGGTTGTAGTTAAAGTAGTCATATCTTGCAAGCAGCTGCAACTTTGGTGTAAAGTTCCACCCTACGGTTGTAAAAAAGCCCTGCCTGTTTCTCGGGTCAAAGTAGTCGCCGTTTGAGCCGTTAGCATGAGCGTATTCAAAGTTCATAAGAAATTTTTTGTACTCATATGTCATAGCGGCACTGTATACGCCATAGTTTTCGCCTCTGTGCCCAACGTCTGCTCCGGCGTAGAGTTTCAGGTTTTTAAAATAACTTCCCTCTTGTTTATAAAAAGGCTTTACCCCAACTCTGCCTATAAATTCCGCCCCGTCTTTAAAGCCTTGAGTAAATCTTGTGCTTGTATATCCGCCAAGGTTATACTCAAACGCGCCTTTCTTACCTATAAAAGACACGCCCGTAGATATGGCATCGCCAAATTCTCTTGATATTTGCGCCCTTCTGGCAAAAGGCAGAGAAAATGAGCTCATAGACCCCTCAAGTCCGATAGGCGAGCGAGATACACCGACGCGCATTTTGTGGTTTTTGCTGAAGTTGCGCTCTATATATAAGTTTGAAAACTTACCGAAAAATTTGTTGTCCATATCTTCAACATCTCTTGTAAAGGCGTATTCTGTGAAGAAACGATATTTTTCATCTCCAAATTTTGACTCAACAACTGCGTTTATATCAAAAGGATATGTGGTGTTTAGGCTTCCTTTTCTCTCTTCAAAGCTTGTTATACCTTGAAAACGAAGCTCTCCTGATATTTCATTTATAAATTTATTGTCAAATCTTATTGCTTTTTTTTGAGCAAAAGTTTTTTCCGCAAAAAGCTTAAAATCAAGCTCATCATCATCGTCAAACTCAACATCTGTCGTAGTATCACCGTCAATTGTTTCATCAAGGGTAATAATTTTATCTTTTAAAACTTCCCCTTTTTTGACATCAGGGACTAGCTTCTCAACTTCTTCAATAGCGTATGAGCCTATGGGGAAAAAGAGAAAACAAAATACAGTTAAGACAGTTTTGATTAACCTATTTTTCATAAATTGCAAAGAGTATGGAGATATCTATTGTAACACAAAACTTAAAAATTTGTTGGCATTTACTCCTTTTATGGTATACTTATTAGGTGCTTAATTAGCACACGGATTATTTAAGAAAATTCCGGAGCGGCCTTAAAAAACCGTTCTTTTTTTTCAAAAAAATTAAGGTAGAAATGCGCGAACACTTTAATAAAAAAGAAATATTAAACAGTTTGATACCGGTTGTAGAAAATACTGCAATGCGCTACAACCTTATACCGCTTGAAGTTTCACTTGAAAAGGAAAACGCGCATTGGTTTTTAAGGATTTTTATCTACTGTCCCGACCATCCTGTTTCTCATCAGGATTGTGAGAATATTACAAGAGGCTTAGGGGATTTTTTAGATGAGCTTATTCCTTTTAAATACTACCTTGAAGTTTCTTCCCCCGGGTTAAATCGCAAGATGAAAAGCCCAAGAGAATATGTGATTTTTAGAGGAAAAGATATTTTAGTTAAGGTTAAAAACCCGATTGAGGGGCTTGATACTAAGACATTTAAGGCAAAGCTTGTCAATTATCAGGAAAATGTCGGGCTTGTGGTTGCACCCAAGGAAACAGAGAAAGAAATTTGCATAAGTCTTGATAATATTTTTAGTGTAAGACTTGATGAAGATATAAACATAAATAATCAAAATAAAGGAGAAGATAATGATTAAAATAGGAACAGCTCTTTTTGAAGCTGCAGAACAGCTTGAGCGAGAAAAAGGGATATCTAAAGACGTTCTTGTGAGCTCTCTTTGCGACGCACTTGTTGCAGCTTATAAAAAACACATAAGAGATAAAGACGCGGAAAATGTTGAAGCAATCTTAGATGAAAGCACGGGTGAAATCGGCGTTTTTAGGACAAAAGTTGTAGTAAGTGAAGTTGAAAACGAAGATTTAGAAATTTCTCTTGAAGATGCAAAAGAAATTGACGAGGAAGTTGAGCTTGATGATGAAGTAAAAATCGAAGTTACTCCCGAGAACTTTGGCAGAATTGCCGCTCAGAGTGCAAAACAAGTTATTACCCAAAGAATCAGAGAAGCTGAGAGAAAACTTGTTTTGGATGAATTTTTATCTAAAAAAGGTACACTTATTACAGGTATAATTCAAAGAAGAGATGAAAGAAATGTCATTGTAAATATCGGCAAAACTGATGCCGTTATGCCTTCTCGTGAGCAAATACCGGGTGAATACTACAAACCGGGTAACAGAATAAGAGTTTTTGTTCTTGATGTTAAAGAAACATCCCGCCTGCCTCAGGTTATAGTATCTCAAGCACACCCTGAAATTGTAAGAGAACTTTTTGAACTTGAAGTACCTGAAATTGAAGACGGTATTGTAGAAATTAAGTCAATTGCCCGCGAAGCAGGTTTCAGAACAAAACTTGCCGTATGGTCAAATGACCCCTCAGTTGACTCTGTCGGTGCTTGTATAGGTCCTCGCGGTTCAAGAATACAAACAATTGTGGGTGAATTGAAAAACGAGAAAATCGATATCGTAAGATATTCTCAAGACCCTGTTGAATACATTGTAAATGCTCTATCTCCGGCTCGTATAATATCTGTAGATATTTTAGCGGATGATGAAAACAGAAAAGAAGTCTTTGTTATCGTTCCTGATGACCAGCTTTCTCTTGCAATAGGCAGAGAAGGTCAAAACGTAAGACTTGCACACCGCCTGACAGGTTGGAAAATAGATATCAAATCCGAAACTCAAGCGCGCGCTATGGAAGATGAGCGCGAAAAGCAAGTGCTTGAAGAAATGCAAACGGAACAAGAAGTACAAGAAGTACTAAATCAAGACGAAGAAGTATTACAGGAAGAGCAAGAAGCACAAGAAGATGCTTAGAGTTCTTGTTGTAGGATACAATAAAATGTTAAGCGCCCTTATATCAGGGAGTGTCTACTCGGGACACAAAGTGGTCGGCGCACTAAGATGTGACAGGGTAAGTTATTCAAAATTTACCCTGTTTTTAAAAGATATTTTTGCTCCAAGTCACGACTTGTCTTTGCTTCGGGCGTTTGGAGTGTATGATGTTAAAGCCCCCTCAATTAATTCAAAAGAATTTGTAAAAGAATTCGAAAAACTAAAGCCTGATGTTATTTTGGTGGGTTCCTGGGCGGAGAAAATCTCTCCTAAAATTGCTTCTCTGCCTAAACTTGGCTGCATTAACTGCCACCCCTCTCTTCTTCCGAGGCACAGGGGCGCAAACCCTTATTTTTGGACGATTTTTCTTGGGGAAGATTTGACGGGCGTTACTTTTCACTATGTAAATGAAAAATTTGACTGCGGGGATATTCTTTTGCAAGAGGCGGTTACAATAGATAATAATATGAACGCAGGCGAGCTTCGTGACAGGTGTTCAAAATACGCTCAAGGTCTTGTGGGTGAACTTTTAAATAAAATTGAGCGAGGCGAGATAGTGGCTAAAGTGCAGGATGAGAGCCGTGCAAGCTATGAAAGTCAGATAGAATACAAAGATACAATTGTTGATTTAAGAAAAGCAAAAAAGGATATTCACAACCATATAAGAGCACTAAGACCTTGGTATATGCCATCTTTTAGGCTTGATAGCAGAAAAATATACATAAAAAATTATAGGTTCTTAGCTTTAGCTGATAAATACAAAGATGTAAGAATAGGCTCAAAGGTTTTTGAAAATGCTAAGATAGTTATTATAAGAGCTCTTGATTGTCTTGTTGAGATTACTAAGTAATATTTTTTATGACTTCAGTTGAGCTTAGAGCTTTATTAAGCGTGTAGAAGTGCACCCCTTTAGCGCCAAATTCAAGCAGTTTTTGACACTGACAAGATGCTATTTCAATACCTGCTTTAATAATGTCCTCTTTTGAGTCTTTGTATTTTTCAAAGTATTCATATGTTTTTTTATCAATTTGAACACCTGAGAGTTCAACTATTCTATCAAGCTGAGAAAAGCTTGCAACGGGCAAAATACCGGGGATAACAGGGATATTTATGCCTTTTTTTGTACACTCGTCGTGGAATTTATAATAGTTATCGTTTTTAAAAAACAGTTGAGTATAGGCTACTTTTGCCCCTAAGTCTTGTTTTTTTCTTAAAACATTTAAGTCATCATCAAAAGTTATTGCTTTTGGGTGTTTTTCGGGATAAGCCGCAACTGCAAACTCAAGTTCCGAGTAGTTTTTTAAGTATTCAATAAGCTCAAGTGCGCTTTTAAAATCTCTGTAGCAAACATCAATGTCTTGAGGCTCATCCCCCCTTAGGGCAAGAATATTTAATATGCCAAGTTCTTCAATTTCTTCAATGTATTTTTTTATGTATTCCCTGCTTGAGCAAACACAGGTAAAATGCGGCATTACGGGTTGTTTAAGGTGAGTTTTTAATTCTTTTACTATTTCAAGAGATGTATCCCTGTTTGAACCTCCTGCTCCATAGGTTACAGAAATCAGCGCGGGTTTTAGTTTAGACAGTTTATTTAGCTCGCTAAAGAGATTTTCTATTTTTTTGTCTAAATTATCACCCTTTGGCGGGAATACTTCAAAAGAAAAAATCGGTTTTTCTTTATTTTTGTATATTTCACTAAGGCGCATATTCTCTCATCCTTTTTTCTATAGCGTAAAATAACCCTTTATCTTCAAAATCTGCTTTCAGTTTTAGGCTCAAGAAATTTGTATCGTTTATTTTTTTAACAAAGTGTTTGATTTTAACTTCGTCTTTTTGTGTAGTGATTAAAGTGTCTGCGCCAAGTGTGTGAATTTCTTTGCAAATAGTGTCTAAATCCTCTTTTGTATAGCTGTGATGGTCGGCATAGCTTTTTGTAAATATGATATCAAAATGCTCATTTAGGTATTTATAGAACTGTTCGGGCTGACCAATGGCGCAAAATGCGCCTGCTTTTGTATTTTGGGGGATAATTTGAAGTGAGTTTTTTATATTGTAGAAATAATCATAAACAAAATTACAGCATGAGATTTGTTTTGTTTTTAATTTTTTTGATATTTTATCAAGAGCAATTGCCGCGTTTTTGTCATTTTTATTTGAAATAATGATATAATCTGCTCTTTTTGCCTCATAAACAGGTTCTCTTAGAGGGCCAAGGGGTAGTGTAAAGTTGTTACCGAACATTTTTTTTGAATCGACAACAAGGACGCTGAAGTCTTTTTTGATTTTTCTGTTTGAAAACCCGTCATCCAGTATGACAACTTTTGCGCCGTATTTTTTGTATGCAAATTCTGCCGCTTTTGCTCTGTCTTTGCAGACGATAACTATTGAATTTTTTGTATTATTGGCAATTAAAAGTGCTTCATCACCGCAAATTGTGCCATCGTCAAAGTATGTGCCGTCTTTATCTTTTATTACGTTAATTTTTTTGTTGTCCAATTTTGAATTGTAACCGCGAGATATTATAGTTGTTTTTTGTTTTAAGGTATTTGCCAGATAATCTGCAATCTCGCATACGATAGGGGTTTTGCCTACTCCGCCCGTTGTTAAATTGCCAACGCAAATGACAAGGGGGGCGACTTGTTTTTCTTTTAGAATTTTTATTTTATAGAGGAAATTTTTTATTGAAATTGCAATAAAATAAAAGAAACTTGCCAGAGCTGTTAATATAAAGAACAGAATATAACCTGCATCAGGCTTTTTTTGGTAGTGGTATTTATTAAATAAAATTTTTAATTTTTCCATACTAGAACATTAGTCTGAAGAGTAAAAATCTCTTGTTCAGTTTTTCTGAGAATTTTCTTAAGTTTCTCGATGTTACAACAGCGTCTGATATAATGCAGTCCATATTTGCTTTTTGATTTGCATCAAGGTTATTAAGACCATTTAGTGTTTTATTAATATTTGATGAAATTTTATTTATGTTAGATACGGTTCCTGATATATCTTTTTTGAGCTTGTCATCTTTTGTAAATTCATTCATATAGGAGGATATATCAGCCAAGTTTCTTGAAATTTCATTTAAGTTAGTGACTATTTCTTTTGTTTTCTTATCTTCAAGAAGTGTGTTCATGTTATTTGAGAGCTTTCCTACCGATTTTGTTGTTGAAACAATTGAGTCTTTAAGCTCTTCATCTGTTGCGATTTCATTAATACTGTCAGTTAAGACAATGAGTTTTGAAATAAGCTTATTTGACTGTGTAAGAACCTCTTCAAGTTCGTCTTTGGATGAGTCGATAAGTACTTGAGCCTTTTCAAGTGTTGTTGAAGCATTTATTGTAAGTTCGTTTATGTTTTTAATGCTTTCTCTTAAATCGCCCACTAACTCGTCAGATAGGATTTCTGATATTCTTTCGTTTGTTTCGTTAAGTGATTTTGAGGCTTTGTAGTTAATTTCCATAAAATCGCTTATTCTCATAGGCTCAATTACGGTATACTTTAAATTAGCATCGGGGGCGTAGAGTTTTTCTCCGTTTCGTTCGTAGAAAATAAGGTCATTGTTGACAATTTTTGCGCTTATTTCGCTGCTATCGAGTACAAGACCCGGCAGAGTAATTGTGTATTTGATTTTAAGAGAATTTTTTGTATTTATTTTGCTTTTTAAATCAAATGGAATTTGGCTTGTAGGCATTACTACACATTCTTCAACGTAGCCTATTTTATGCATTTTATCGGATAATTCCATATAGATATTTTGACCTCTTTTAATAGCGGTCGTATTTTTCATGGTTTCAACAAAAACAGTCTGAATTTCAGGAGGAGTAATTTCTAAGAACTGCTCGCCTATAAGACCTGACTGTTGTATAGAGATTTTTGAGGCCGGAGGGATTTTTACATCTTTTTCGGTAATTACAAATCTCAACTTTATATAGCTGTCTTTTCCGTCTATTACAGGGGTAATTTCCTCTACCTGACCTATTCTAAGACCCATCATCTGCACGCCCGAGCCTGCACGCATACCGTTAACGTCTTTAAACACTACATCTATTCTTTCGCCCGATGAGAGGCTTCTTCCTTTAATCCACAAAACAGTGAAGATTAAAATAAATATGGCAGTTAGTGTTAATATTCCTACTTTTAGTGATGATGATGTTTTTTTAGGTTCCATAATACTTTCCGATTTATTTTATTATTATACATAAAAAATACTAAAGTGACTTAATTTGCATAGGCCCTTTTATTGATGCCGTTACAAACTGATGAGTGTATGGGTTTTTGCCCTCTAAAAGCTCTTGAGTAGAGCCTTTGTAGACAATTTCACCCTCGTATAACATAATTGCCTTATCGGTTGCACGTTTTATTGTTGATAGCTGGTGTGTTACAACAAGGCAGCTTGCGTTTAGTTCTTTTTTTAGCTCTACTATGTAATTTTCAATTAAAGTTGATGACACGGGGTCAAGACCTGCGGTCGGCTCGTCGTAGAGGATAATTTTAGGGTTAGTGACTATAGCGCGCGCAAACCCCACACGTTTTTGCATACCGCCTGAGAGTTCCGAGGGGTATTTATCTTCAATTCCTTGCAGGCCTACGATTTTTAGCTTTTGCGCTACGATTTGCTTGAGCTCTTCTTTTGAGTACTTTCCTCTGAATTCTTTTCTCTCAACAAGCGGGAAAGCTATATTTTCATACACGGTAAGAAAGTCAAAAAGTGCACTGTATTGAAAAGTCATTGCAATATCAGCGTCGGGAGGGGTTATGATTTCTCCGGAGTTAGGGTATAACAGTCCGCAGATTATTTTTAAAAGAGTGCTTTTGCCGCTTCCTGAGAATCCTACAACACCAAGCGTCTCTCCGTCTTCAACCTTAAAGCTTATGTTGTTTAAGACCTTTTTATTGTTAAATTCTTTTGTAAGATTTTTTACTTCTATACCCATTTTCTACCCTATAGATAAAATACTGATGCAAAAATGTAGTCCCATATTGCAATAGCAACGAACGACCACACAACGGCGCGCGTTGTTGATATACCTACTTCAAGTGCTCCTCCGCGGGTTGAATATCCGCATGAGCAGCTTATAAGTGCTATTGTACCTCCAAAAAAGGAAGATTTTAACAGTGCTACAAAAATATCTTTGACAAAAAGCCCATGCCACATAGAGTTTATAAAGTTAAGATAAGTTATCTCAGCTGTGATGTTTGAGATAACAGCAGCGCACACCAGGCCGCAAAATGTTGATACAACAACCACAAAAGGCATCATAATAACGCCCGATAAAAATCTTGGAACAATTAAATATTCAACAGGGTCAACCTTAAGCACTTTCATGGCGCTAATTTGCTCGGTTACTGCCATAGAGGCAATTTCTGAGGCATAAGATGAACCTATCATAGAAATAATTGCAAATCCTGACATAATTGCAGACAATTCGCGCACCATAACAAGAGCACTAAGCGAGCCTACGTAGTTTCCTGCTCCTTGTTTTGCAAGCTCGGGAGCTATCTGCATAGCGATAATTATTGAAGTCATTGCAACAATTGTAAGAGTTATGGGCAGAGAATCCACAGAAAAGCGCGAGCACTGCTCAATAAGAGTTTTTCTGTCTATCCTTAATGTGCCCATGGCTTTTACTGTGCAAACAAAGTCCTTGCCTATGTTGCCAAGGGTGATTAAAAACTCTTTTATTTCTGACCAGAATAGATTTATACCCTGATAGAACAGTGTTTTTTTAACATTAATCATTACCTTTATATTATATTATCAACATATTATTTGCAAAATAAGGCAGTAAAAAACCCGCCCTATGGTGTAGGACGGGTTTTTGTATATTTGCTTAATTATAGAATTTCTTCAGCGACTTCTGCAGCGCCTTCAGCCAAATCTTCAGTAGCTGCTTGTGCTTCTGAGGCTTTTCCTTTAAATCTTTCTTTTATTGTTTTTATGGTCTCATTCGCTTTTGCGCTAACTTTATTCCAAGCTTCGCCAAAACCTATTTTTACACATTTAACAGCTTTTTTTAGCCCTTTTTCTTGAGGGCCAACGAAATCAGGCGCATTAAGAATTTTTTTACCGTGCAGACCTGCTGCAACTGTTGTAGCTACCGCTGCTGCTGCAACAACACCTGCTGCGATTGCTTTTTTGTTAATTTTTTTACCTTCTTCACCGCGGAATGCTTGTGCGTTAGAGAAAGAATTTACACCGTTAACTTGCATATATGTTCCCTTTCCAAATATTATCAACTTGCCTTCTGCCACTATAAGTCATATGATTTTTTAAAATTGCTATCATGTTATAAACATGAGTATTTTTTGTTACATATGTTTACAATGAACAACCTAACTTGGACATATTATAGCATAAAAAAATCCCCCGAGGAAGTGCTCAGGGGATTTTAATAAATTATTTTTATAGACTGTGGAAATATCCCGCAACCGACATATTTCTTCCGTATTTTTCTACCAAGTCTGCATCTCTTGCCGCCATATCAGCAACGCTTACGGTTGTATCTTCTACTGTTTGGGCAATATTTGTTTTTGTTTTATTGTTAAAAATTTCCTTACCCTTATTTAATAGCGTCTTACCTATTTCACCTAAACCGGTTTTCAAGTTTTTAAATATTGATGAATCTGCGCCATTTATGCTTTTACCTTTTTTAATTGCATAAATTGCACCGCCAACGGTTGCAATTGCAGCTCCAATTGCTAAAAGCGGATTTGTGCCCTTATCTTTTTCTTGAGTTTCTTCTGTGCCATACATCGCAGATGTATTGTAGCCTTGAAAAGCTGTTGCATCTGTTGTTGTGTAAGTATTGGCATAGTTGTTATTTAGCGCATATGGATTAGAATATGCGTAAGCGTTGTAACCTGTAATACCATTCATTGACATAGTAAAACCTTCCTTCTATAAACCTAAACCTTCTATGTTTATATAAAAAAAATCCCGCCAATGAAATTGACAGGATTTTTATTTTTGTAAAGTTATATTAACTATACGTTTAATTTAATATAGCAAGATTCGTCTATGCCGTTAATTTTAGCGATTTTATCAAGAGTATTTTGTTCAACCGTATCATCAGTATTTATAATCATTATACTCTTCTCATCGCCCCTCATTTGACCCTTGGTATAAGATTTTTGAGCTACTTGCATGCGAGAGATGTTAACGCCGTCATCACCTAAAACCGTTGCAACGGCTGCTATCATACCTGGTTTGTTTTCATGCGGCACAAGGAGCATATGTTTTTCAGGCTTAATTGAAGTATTGTAGTCGTTAATTTTTACTATTCTTTTGATATGTTTTGCAATCAGTGCGCCCGAAACGCTTGTGCTGCCGCTTTCGGTGTTTAGTGTAACTGAAATTGAACCAATGTAGTCTGTTGATTGTTGAGATTTTTTGGTTGAAATTTCAATACCTCTCTTTTTAGCCAAAAGCGGTGCATTTACGTAGTTTACACCAACTAAGTTGTTTGATAATACACCTTTTAAAATTGCCGTTTCAAGAGGTGAAGTATCAAGCTCTGCTAAAGTCCCTTTAACTTCAATTTCAATGGATTTTAAATTGCCTTTTGAAATTTGTGAGGCCATTTGAGCAATATTTTCCGAAATTGACATATAGTCTTTAACAGGTTCAAGTTTTTGAGGTTTAAGAGACGGGATATTTACCGCGCTTGTAGCATCCCCGCCTGTTAAGACTGATACGACCTGATTTGCAACATCAAGTGCTACGTTAATTTGCGCTTCATCCGTACTTGCGCCAAGGTGCGGTGTCAAAATTACATTTTTACCAAAGCCTAAAAGTACATTATTTTGTATATTTTTTTCATCTTCATAAACATCAAGAGCGCATGATGCTACCTGACCTGATTCAAGTGCCTCTTTAAGGGCTGCTTCATCAATAATACCGCCTCTTGCGCAGTTTACTATTCTTACACCTTTTTTCATTCTGTTTATTGTGTTTTTGTTAATCAAAGATGTTGTTTCTTTGGTTTTTGGTGTGTGAATAGTTATAAAATCGCACTGTCCCCAGAAATCATCCAAGTGTTCAACGTATTTTGCACCCATATTCTCAACCGCTTCACGAGATGTATAAGGGTCAAATACAACAATTTTCATGCCCAAAGCCAGTGCAACTTGAGCTACATGGTGACCGATTTTACCAAGTCCGATGACACCTAAAGTTTTACCAAAAACTTCAACACCGGTGAATTTTGAGCGCTCCCATTTGCCTTCTTTTACCGATTTAACAGCCTCAGGGATGTTGCGAGCCATTGCAAGCATCATAGCTACAGTATGCTCTGCCGCTGCGTTTGTATTGCCGTCAGGAGAGTTTACAACGATAATGCCGTTAGATGTTGCTGCATCAAGGTCAATGTTATCCACACCAACGCCTGCTCTGCCTATAATTTTTAAGTTTTTGCCCGCTTCGATAATTTTTGCGGTGACTTTTGTTTGGCTTCTGACTAAAAGTGCGTCATACTCGCCGATTATTTTGCATAATTCATCTTCTTCCATGGTGGGAAGATTATCAACATGAGCTGCTTTTTCAACTATTTTAACCGCAGCTTCATTAATTTTATCCGTAATTAAAACTTTTGCCATGTTATTTTTCCTTACTTTTTAAGTTTATCAATGGTAGCTTTTAAGCTTGCAAGTGCAGTTAAAACGTCGCGTTCCGTTACAAAGCCCAATGTACCCATTCTGAAGATTTTGTCTTTAAGGTCGTTTTGACCGTTTGCTACAACTATGTTGTAATCTTCTTTAAGTGTTTTTCTTATGTCAGGTACGCTGATGCCTTCAGGAGGAAGAACCGATGTAATTGCCCAGCTTGCAATTGATTCATCTTCAACAAAAAGTTTAAGACCCATGTCTTTCAAACCTTTTCTTAAAAGCTGTGCGTTGTGTTTGTGGCGGGCAAAGATGTTATCAAGCCCTTCTTCCTTCATCATCTCAAGTGCACAATCAAGTGCTACAAAAAGATTAACAGCAGGAGTCCAAGGGGTTGTATCTTTGTCTAAATTCTTTTTGTAATCGTCCCAGTTAAAGTAGAAACTCGGGTATTTGCATTGTTTGTGAAGTTCCCATGCTCTATCGTTTGCAACAAGGAATGCAAGACCCGGGGGAATCATAAAGCCTTTTTGAGAACCTGAAATAAGAACATCTATACCCCATTCATCCATTTTGCAATCTATAGCGCCGATTGATGTAATACCGTCTACAACAGATACTGCACCGTGTTCGCGGATAATTTTTGCAAGTTCTTTTACAGGGTTTGTCACACCTGTAGATGTTTCGTTGTGAGTCAGTGTTACTACTTTAATTTCTTTATTTACATCGGCATCAAGAACTTTTTTGAGTTCATTCGGGTCAATTGCCTTACCGTATGGAACTTCAAGTTTTTCAACAATTGCTCCTCGCATAGCGGCAATTTTTGCCCAGCGTGCGCCAAAGTTACCGATAACAAGAGATAAAACCTTATCACCAACGCTTACAAGGTTAGACATAGCAGATTCCATTGCCCCTGTGCCTGATGAAGTGTAAATTTGAACATCATGTTTTGTTTGAAAAACCCATTTGAGGTTTTCTTCCACTCTTCTTACGACCTTAGAAAACTCTGAACTTCTGTGCCCGATAGGGTGTTTTGCCATAGCCAAAAGCACGCTCTCAGGAACCGGCGTAGGCCCCGGAATCATTAAAAAATCTTTGTCTTTCATCTTCTCTTCCTTTATAAATCTATACTACTATCAATACTTTTTGGTAAATAAGCCTGAGGGTAGCTGTACGATCGAACAAAGCCCGCGTCCTCGTACATTTTAACAGCATGAGAGTTGTCAAGGTCAACGCTTGCATTAATTTCTGTTAGATTTACAAGACCTGACTGGTTCAGTTTAACAACATCGCCGACTACTGATTTTAATAGCAGTTTAGACAGCCCCATGCCGCGGTGTTCTTTTAAAATACCCACAAGCGGAATGTTGCCGATACTATCGCCTGTTACGTTAGACAGGCAAAAGCCGATAAGCTTGTTTTCATGTAATAAAACTTTTGAAGAATGTGACAAAAATCTGCCATAGACTGATTTTGTGATTTTTTCCACTATATCTTTGCAGCCTTCAATAGAACCAAATCTGATGTCAAAATTAATATCAGTTGATTCATCAAAGCTTCTTAAAATAACTCCCGCAAGCTCATCTGCGTAAATGTCGCTGTAGGGAACAATTTTATATCCTATCGGGATAGAGTATAAATTAAGCTGCTCGATTTCTTTTACAAGTCTTTTGTTATTGATATCAAAGACCATAACACCTAAATCAACAAACTTAAAGCCAAATGACGCTGCCCTGTCACGGTAATCCGTCTGCACACCCAGCATTGGATAGCTTACAAGGGCTTGCTTTCTTCTCTGTGTTGTTTCAAGCATAAAGTTTTCCACAAGGGCGTCGCGTTTGTCGTTTATGTTTTCATTTCCTAAAATATGGATTAAAAACAATTCTATAACATCGCTTGTTGCGCAAGAGTAGGCTAAAAATCCCGTTGGGATGTCATCTTCAAGCAGAATAATGCAGTTTATAAGTTTTTTTGTGAAATATTCAATAAATTCGTCATAACTAAGGGGTTCTATTTCAAACTTGTAGTCTTGAGCGCATTTTGTCCTAAAGTCGTTGTACACGCCTGCAAAAATTTTAAAATAATTTTCACTCAAAACTCGAGTTTGATACATTCCGAACTTTCCTTAATTAATTTGTAGCAATTATATCACAGTGGCATTCTGATATCAAATGGTGCATTTTTTCTTTTTTTGTCATAATGTAGCGTTCGTTGAACTTATTGATATCAGGGGTTATGGCTACTCTCTCGTTAATCTCTATTCCATAACCCTTGAGGGCAACTATTTTTGTGGGGTTATTTGTAATGAGATTTATTTTTTTATAACCCAAATCATATAAAATCTGAGCACCTGTGCCGTAGTTTCTCATATCGCTTTTAAACCCGAGTGAGATGTTGGCTTCAATCGTGTCCTGTCCTTTATCTTGAAGAGCGTAAGCTTTTAGCTTGTTTACAAGCCCTATGCCGCGGCCCTCATGGTCTAAAATATAAACAAGAGCGCCCTTGCCGTATTCGTTAATCATAGTAAGAGATGAGTGTAATTGCTGGTTGCAGTCGCATTTAAGACTATGGAAAACATCTCCCGTCAGGCAGCATGAGTGCATTCTGACCAATGGGATTTTATCTGAGCCGTCATCTTTAACAAGGGCTACATGTTCTTTTTTGGTAAGTTCATCAACATAGCCGTAAATTTCAAATTCGCCAAAAATAGTCTGCAGCTTTGTTTTTATCTCTCTTTTAACAAATCTTTCTTTTTTAAGTCTGTATTCAATAAGCTGAGCTACGGTTATAAATTTTAAATTGTGTTTTTTTGCAAATTCTACAAGGTCGTCACGGCGCGCCATTGTGCCGTCTTCTTTCATTATCTCGCACATAACGGCAGATGGTTCAAGCCCTGCAAGACGGGCAAGGTCAACGCCTGCTTCCGTGTGTCCCGTGCGCTTTAGTACTCCGCCTTTTCTTGCAATAATCGGGAAAATATGCCCAGGGCGTCTTAAATCCTCAGGTTTTGTGTCGTTTGCAAGAATAACCTCAACTGTTTTTGCCCTGTCATAAGCGCTTATGCCTGTAGTTACACCGTATTTTGGGTCAGCATCTACGCTTTGAGTAAAATTTGTACCCTTAACGTCGGTATTGTGCTCAACCATAGGGTTTATGCCTGCTTTTTTGGCAATTTTTTCATTTATTGCAAGACAAACAAGCCCTCTGCATTCTTTTGCCATAAAGTTAATAACCTCAGGAGTTACAAAAGAGGCAGGAAACAACAGGTCGCCTTCGTTTTCTCTGTCTTCATCATCCGCAACAATGACGCCCTTGCCGTTTTTGAAGTCTTCAATTGCCTCTTCTATAGTATTAAAGATTATTTCACTCATTTTTAAATATCCCCCCGAAAAGAATTTTTAAAAGCCGTTTTCCCTCAAAAATTCCTCGCTAAGTCTGCTTGCTTTATTATTTTTTGCTGACAAAAATTTTTCAATATATTTTGCAAAAATGTCATTTTCTATGTTTACAAAGTCACCTTTTTTAAGGTATTTAAGATTTGTATTTTCAAGTGTTTGAGGAATAAGTGCTACGCAAAAAGAATTTTCCCTAACATCTGAAACCGTAAGGCTTACCCCGTTTATTGCAACAGAGCCTTTTTCAACAATGTATTTTGTATCGTATTCAAATTCAAAAATCCCTGCTTCGCCGTCGTTTGTTTTGCCCATAAATCTTGCGCATCCGTCGATGTGCCCTTGAACTATATGCCCATCCAGCCTTGAGTTTACAAGCATAGCTCTTTCAAGATTAACAGGCTCGCCTGCCTTTAGGGATTTTAAATTTGTTCTTAATAAACTTTCTCTCATAGTAAAAACGCTAAAAGTCTTTGAAGTCTTTTCTGTTACCGACTGACATGCTCCGTTAATTGCAACAGAGTCCTTTATTTTTAATTCATCACAGAAAGACGCCTCAATCTCAAGGATTTTTCCGCCATTTTTATCTTTTATGGATTTAACCGTTCCTATTTGTTCAATGAGTCCTGTAAACATAATAAAATTTTACCACAAAAATAAAAAACACAGAGGGGGTTGCTTTCGCTTTCTCTGTGTTTTATAGGGTGTTGTTAATTACTTCGGTTAGGCCAATACATCAAGTTTTTGCCCGTTGACGCTAACTTCGCGTCCGCCGCAGCAGTTGATGTTAAGTTTTTCTCCTTTTTCAAATCTGTTCATAGCGCTTTGGTATTTTTTTGCAGCACCAAATGTAACAGGTTTTGAACATTGAGTTTTTGAGGCTATTGCCTGAATGGGTTTAATCATTTTATATCCCTACCCTTCCTCACGCCCCGAGGGTTGTTATTACATCGGTTTGTGCCTTTAACGGATTTATATTTTATAATTCTAAAATACTGATGTCAAGGGTGAAATGTAAATTTTTATATTATCTTTATATTTTTTTAAATGTTGTTTGTTTTATAATCTGGTTTATGAATGAGAAGATAATTGCAATAGTCGGACGTCCTAATGTGGGAAAATCAACCCTTGTCAACCGTATAGTGGGGGCAAGGAAATCTATCGTTGATGATATGCCGGGTGTAACGCGTGACAGAATATATTTTGACGCAAACTGGCAGGGACGTGATTTTACCATTATTGATACAGGCGGTATTATTACAAACGACGATGATGAGTTTGTAAATAATATACTCTCTCAGGCAAAACTTGCGGTTGAAGAGGCCGATACAATTATTTTTCTTGTAGATGCAAAAACGGGTCTTAGCCCTTATGATTATGACATTGCAAATATTTTAAGAAAATCCAAAAAAGAAGTAATTCTTGTTGCAAATAAAGTTGATTCAAACGCTCAAAAAGATGATGTGAGCGAGTTTTATGCGCTCGGATTCGGTGAACCCCGCTCAATAACAGCGCTCCATGGCTGCGGCGGAGTTGGTGATTTGCTGGACGAAATAGTCAAAGACATTGAACCTCAAAAGTCACCTGAAGATGAGCAGGATGTAATAAAAATAGCAATTGTCGGCAAACCAAACGCAGGTAAAAGCTCAATATTAAACAATCTTTTAAATGAGCAAAGGGCTATTGTAAGCGATGTTTCAGGCACTACCCGCGACAGTATAAATTCAAAAATAATGTTTGATAATCAAGAGTATGTGCTTATAGATACCGCAGGTATCAGAAAAAAATCAAAAGTAGACTACGGTGTAGAGGCTTTTGCGGTAGATAGGGCAATAAGAGCCATAAGAGAGGCTGATGTTGCACTTTTGGTTGTTGATTCCACCGAAGGTTTGACCGATCAGGATAAAAAAATAGCCCAAATAGCGGAAGAAGCGGGCTGCGGCTTGATTCTTGCTTTTAATAAATGGGATTTAAAAAAAGGCGTGCAGACGCATACTTATGAAAACGAAGTGGAAAAAGACGCACCGTTTTTAAACTATGCAAAAAAACTTTTTGTCAGTGCAAAAACAGGCCAAAGACTTAATCAAATATTTGAAACGGCTCGTGAAGTAGCATTTGAGCGCTCAAAAAGAATTTCTACAGGTCTTTTAAACAAAGTTGTAAACGAGGCATTTGCGCTTAATCCGCCAGTGTCGATTAAAGGTAAAATGCTAAGAGTTTACTATGCAACACAGCCTAAAACAAAACCCCCGACTTTTGTGTTGTTTATAAATAATAAAGACTTGGTCAAAGACTCGTATAAGAGATATTTACTGAAGAAACTGCGCGATTCTTTCGGATTTTTCGGAGTTCCGATAAGAATTTCATTCAGACAAAAAGGAGATAAATAATGGAATTTATTTTTAATACTTTTTTATCGTTTTATTCGATGGAATCACTAAAGTTTCTTTTGGGTTTTTGTATTTTAGCTTATTTAATAGGCTCAATTCCTACAGGTTATATAATTGTAAAACTTAAAACAGGAAAAGACATAAGGCAGGTTGGCTCAGGCTCAACGGGCGCTACAAATGTTAAAAGAGTGCTTGGTAAAAAGTGGTTTTTTATAGTAATGCTGCTTGATGCATTTAAAGGCGCTTTGCCTGTTATGATTTCAAAATATTTCTTATCTGCAGGCATGCTGCTTGACCCGTACGGTGTTTATGCCGTTGCTTGTGCTATTTTTGTTATTGTAGGGCACTCAAAACCCCTGTTTTTAAACTTCAAAGGCGGAAAATCCGTAGCCTCGGGCGTTGGTACAATCCTTGCGCTCTCGCCTCTTGCGGGACTTTTGATAGCGCTTATCTGGTCTGTTGTTACATACATTAGCCGCTACGTATCTTTAGGCTCTATTGTGGCGCTTGTTTTATCACCTTTTATAATGTATTTTTTAAATGCACCTGTTGCCTATGTTGCATATTGCACAATTGCAGCGCTCTACATTGTTTATCTGCACAGGGAAAACATTAAAAGACTTATTGACGGTAATGAAAACAAGGTCAGATAAAAAGTATTGCAAAAATAATATGAGCATGTATTATTAGATATGTCAGAGAAATCCCAACATCCAAATAGTAAAAATATTCCCTCAAAAGCGGGTCTTTTTTGCTGTTTTTTGTTTTTTATTGGGAAATAAAAAGAGTTATAACGTAATTTGAAAGGTATAAAACGTGGAAGAAAAAGAAACAATTCAAAATGAAACGGTTGAAGAAGTTGTAAGCGAAGAAGTTCAAGCTGACGCTCAAGAAGCCGTTGTTGAAGAAAAAGAAGTTGAAGTTGAAGAAGTTCAACAACTTAAACCTCAAAGAAGAGGACAAAGAAGAAGAAAAATCGAAACAGTTGAACCTGTTGAATCAGAATGGAAAGAACAGGTCGTTCAAATCCGTCGTGTTACAAAAGTTGTAAAAGGCGGTAAGAAACTTAGTTTCAGGGCAATTGTTATCGTTGGTAACAAAAAAGGTCAGGTCGGTATGGGTGTTGCTAAGGCTGCTGAAGTTATTATTGCTATTCAAAAAGCAGTTGCAGACGCAAGAAAAAATCTCATCACCGTTCCTATTTTCAAAACAACAATTCCTCACATGATTACAGGACGTTCAGGTGCCGGTTCGGTTGTATTAAAACCCGCTTCTCAAGGTACCGGTGTTATCGCAGGTGGTGCGGTTCGTGCGGTTCTTGAATTATCAGGTATTGAAAATATCTTGTCTAAATCATTGGGTTCAAAATCTCCGCTTAACGCTGCAAATGCTACATTAAATGCTCTTAAAAGTTTAAGGTCATTTTCTGATGTTGCACGTTCAAGAGGCATTGATATGAAGAAAATGTTAGGTTAAGGAAGGTATTTGAAAAATGGCTAAAAAAGAAGAAAAAATAAAAATACAATTAGTAAAAAGTACTATTGGTGCACCCGAAAAACATGTTAAAATTGTTCGTGCATTAGGTTTAACAAAAACAAATCAAATCGTTGAACATAGCCCAAGTGCAACAATTATGGGCATGGTAAACAAAATCCCTCACTTAGTACAGGTAGTAGAATAGAAAGTAAAGGTATATAAATGATAACATTAGAAGATTTAAAACCGGC
>CALUSB010000011.1 GCA_944323335.1 Candidatus Gastranaerophilales bacterium | reverse complement strand
ACGGTAGCTGAACCGTTAAGTCCGTCTTGTCCTTCTACTCCTCCTGTTCCTCCTGAACCTACTTTAAATACAATTCTGTCTCCCTCAGCTACCTTATACTTAATCTCATACATTTTATTATTACCATTAACTCCTGCAACTCTTGATGCTGAACCTCCACCGCCACCGGGTAGTGCTACTTTATACACTATATCAACTCTACCTGATGCTCCCTTGCCTCCGCTATAGAAGTGAGAAGTAGAAGTAGCCCAAGCGGGAGTTAATCCTCCGCCTCCTCCAAAACCGTAAATACTTGCATTTTGTCCTTTTGCATAACTTATCTCGGTATTTGTTGCTCTTTGATTAGCGGTTCTGTTACTATCTATATACAGATACCCTCCCGAACTATATTCTCCATCATTAATAGTCCCTGTATTTTTAACTCTTCCTCCATTACCTCCTTTTGTTGAACTACCAGCTTCTCCGCTATACGATAGAGTAGTACATGATGTATTGCCTCCTGAAAAACTATCTGTAGTATCTTTTCTGTTTCTTGAATAACATGTGCCTTGTGGTGTTGTGTTATTACTTGCCGTTCCGTTTGTATAGGCTTTACCATGGGCACTTGTTGTTGCAGGGTTTCCTCCTAATCCTCCTTTTACATAGTATGTTCCAAGTTCAATATTTTTTCTTTTGTGTACTATCTTTGTTGTTCCTCCCTGGGAACCTTTTGTTTTTGAAGCACCGCCTGCTCCTCCCTGTCCTATTGTTATTTCAAACACATCTTTAGGCAGAACATTAATAGTCTTTTCCATAATAGCTCCTGATGAGCCACCAGCTCCTGAGTAGCGGTTATATCTGTTTAGCGAGCGAACGCAACGGACAGAGTATGCCCTTAGCCCGTCAGATTCATTTGCAATATATTGAGCTGCCTTGTTGTCATATGCCCATCGTTTAAAATTTCCATCAAAGTCTGCATTAACCCAATAATTTGACGGACCGCATCCTAATCCTCCACAGCCCAATACCCCACTACATTGTGCAACATTTGATGCCTCATGTCCCGAGTTAAATGCATTATGTGTGCAAAGTTGTAAACTATTTTGATATGCAACATCTCTATTCCATGGGCCTAGATATTTTTGTATTTTTTTCCATTCTTGCTCTTTTGCCAATCTGTATGTGTATACCCCTATTGTCTCTGCACCTACAGCATATGCTTTGTAGAACGCACAAAATTCATATGCAGCTTTGTAGGTGCATACTTTTCTGTTGCAACCTCCTCCATAGCAAAGGGCATTAGGGGAAGTCCAGCAGCAAGATGTGTTTGTGCAAGATTCATTGATTGGCTTAGACGAGCCCCCTTTGTTTTCTTTTGTTATACACAAGTCATATTCTTCCGTTGAAGCTCTGATTGCAGTGAATTCATCCGAGCTACATGAATTATTGTAAACCTTGGGGCTGGTATCCGGATGTTTAGTATTATTACTTCCATTTGCACCACCTCCGCCGCCTCCTGCGCCAGTGATTGTAAATTTAATTTCATTAACTCCATTTGGTACTGTCCAAGTGGTACTTGATGTAACTAATAAATCTTTTTCAACATACGTTGAACCGGCACCGCCACCTGCTCCTCCCGAGCCTTGGATAAATAATGTATTAATACCTATTGGAACATCAAATGTGTAAGTCCCGGGGTTAGTGTATATTTCAAGTCCTCTTCTGTTATCAGTTTGCACTGTAATATTTTCTTTCATTCTTTTTGTTATAACAGGAGCTAGTGCAACCATAATAACCGATATTACAAGCACAGCTGTTAATAATTCAGCCAAAGTAAACCCCTTTTGTACGCCATAAGGACGCACGGCGCTCTTGCGCCAAGCAAATTTTTTAATCATTTTCGTATCTTTTCTCCAGTTTATAAATAAGACTAATCTAAGCTTATTAATTTTATTATATTTATGCGTTTTTTATAAGTCAATAAAAATCAATTATCTTTACGATTACTCTTCATTCAGACTCAAAACCGCCATAAATGCCTCTTGCGGGATATCTACTCTACCCACCGATTTCATACGTTTTTTACCGCGCTTTTGCTTTTCAAGAAGTTTTCTTTTACGCGTAATATCGCCGCCGTAGCATTTATCAAGCACGTTTTTGCGCATAGCTTTAATAGTTGTCCTTGCAATTATTCTACCGCCTATTGCAGCTTGAATTGCTACCTCAAACATCTGCCTTGGTATAATTTCTTTTAATTTTGTTGCAAGCTTTTGACCTATATTATAAGCACTATCTTTGTGACAGATGACAGATAACGCGTCAACTACTTCTCCGCTAAGTAAAATATCCATTTTTACAAGGTCAGAGCGCTTGTATGCGTAAAAATCGTAATCAAGGCTGGCATATCCTTTGGAGCGGGATTTTAGCTGGTCGTAAAAATCTGTGATAACTTCACTTAACGGTATGTGATATTCAAGATTGACACGGGTTTTATCCAAATAATGCATATTTATAAAATCTCCGCGCTTTCCTTGGCAAAGTTCCATAAGCGAGCCTACAAAATCGTTCGGAGTAAAAATATTTACTCTGACATAAGGTTCTTCGATGTAGTCACGATACTGCGGTGCGGGCAGGTTCGTCGGGTTATCTATCTCAACCATTGTGCCGTCAGTCTTATAGACTTTGTAAATTACGCTTGGCGCAGTTGTAATGAGTGATAAGTCATACTCGCGCTCAAGACGTTCTTGAGCTATTTCCATATGCAGCATACCTAAAAATCCGCACCTAAAGCCAAACCCCAGGGCCGATGAGGTTTCAGGTTCAAAAGTTATAGAACTGTCGTTGAGTTTAAGCTTCTCAAGAGCCTCTTTTAAGTCGTGATATTGGTCATTATCAACGGGATAAAGTCCTGAAAACACCATGGGTTTTGCTTCTTTATACCCTTCAAGCGGTTCTTTTGCGGGGTTTTGAGCGTGCGTTATAGTATCCCCCACAAAGCGGGTTATTTCTTTTATTGAACCTGCAAAATAGCCAACCTCGCCTGTTTTAAGCTCTTCTACCTGTACTCTGTTGGGGTTTAAAAATCCAAGCTCAACAACTTCAAACTCCTTGCCTGTTGCCATAAACTTAATTTTATCGCCAAGTTTGATTGACCCGTCTATTACTTTAAAAAAGCAAACGGTTCCTAAGTATTGGTCATATGCACTGTCAAAAACAAGCGCCCTTAGGGGCTTATCTGATGTATCATCAGGCGGTGGAATATGTGCTACAACGGCCTCAAGGACTTCTTTTATCCCTGTTCCCTCTTTAGCGCTCACAGGAATTGCCATTGACGCGTCAATTCCCAGAACGTCTTCTATTTCTTGTTTTACCCTCTCGACATCTGCCGAGGGCAGGTCGATTTTATTTATTATAGGGATAATTTCAAGATTTTGTTCCATTGCAAGATACACATTTGCAAGGGTCTGAGCCTCAACGCCCTGTGTTGCATCCACTATCAAAAGCGCACCCTCGCAAGCTGCAAGCGAGCGAGAAACTTCATAAGAAAAATCAACGTGCCCCGGGGTGTCGATAAGATTTAAAATGTAATTTTTCCCATCATCCGCCCTGTAGTTCATTTTTGCGGCGTTTAGTTTGATTGTAATACCGCGCTCGCGCTCAATATCCATAGTATCAAGCAGCTGATTTTGCATATCACGTTGAGCTATTGTACCGGTAAGTTCAAGCAATCTGTCTGCAAGAGTAGATTTGCCGTGGTCAATGTGGGCTATTATGCTAAAGTTTCTTATATTTTCGATTTTTTTCATAAGATAATTATATTATAAAAAAATTATCTTTGATACAACGCTGTAATGGTTGAGCTTGCAAGGGAGTGCTCTTTTACGATTTTTTCAACGGTATTTGGGTCTGTATCTACCGTTATATCAAGAGTTTTGACATCAAGAGCATGTATTGTAAAGTTGTAATGATGTACCCCATGTCCTACAGGAGGGCAAGCGCCGCCATAACCTAAGGTATTGAAGTCTGTAACTGTTTCAAGTGCAGGAGAGGCGGGTTTTTCTCCTTTTTTAAATTCTGTTTTATCGACAGGGATATTTATCACAAGCCAGTGCCACCAGCCTTTAGGGCGTGGTGCATCAGGGTCATGGACAAGAAGTGCAAAGCTTTTTGTCCCCTCGGGTGCTCCTTGCCACTTTAAGTCGGGGGAAACATTGCCTCCGCTGCAGCCAAAGCCGTTTAAAACCTGTTCGTTAGCCAATGTTTGGTTGTTTTTTATACTTTCGCTTGTAAGTGTAAAATTAGAATTTGCCATAATAACACCTGCTCCAAATAAAAATACTAAAACAGAAATAATAAAAACAATTTTTCTCATAGGGTAATTATAGAGATTTTTATCTTAAATAGCAAGCAATTCCTGCTATCAAGCAAAATAAGAAGCATAAATTTCTTGCAAGATAAAATCTGTACATAAAAAACGCCATATGATTTTTGTTGATATTATCCCAGTCTTCCATCGGCCCCATCCACCATTTTGGAATAAACTTTACGTCTTTAATATTTACGTAGTCTTTTATCGATTTAAAAAGCTCAACTGCTATAGGCATTGTAATAAACGTATATAGTGCGTTTGGATGCAGCCAGCCGCCAATTACAAAAACCGCTGTATTGGCATAAGATAACCAAACTATTGTTTCAAGCGCCTTGATGGCATTTTGTTTGTTTTTAAAAAGCCTGCAGAATGTATTTTTGCCCACGCTGCAGTCATATTCCCAATCCATAATGGCGTGAGTGTGCAAAAGTGCTGCCGTTAAAAGCCCCACTGATATTGACATAATAAGTATTCTTGTTGATAAAAGCCCACAAAGAGCTAAATATGTGCCGCTCATAAGCAGAGGGCCAAATATTATACCGACAATGAGTTCGCCCGAGTAGTACTTTGTAGCAAAGGGGTAAAAAATACACATAGCGCCTGTTAAAGCTATAATTACAGGGATTGCGGCTCCTATTGTAATTGTATAGTAAATGCCTATCAAAAGTGCTATAGCGTATAAAATTGCTATTATTCTGGTAACTTTTTTAAGTGAAAAAGTTCCGTTTAAAATAAGTCTGGCTTTGTTGTTTATTGTGCCAAAGTCAATGTTGTTAAGGTTTTTACCTCGGCTTAGCTCTTTTGTGACATCTATATAATCATCCAAAAGATTTGTACCAAGGTGCACACAGATAACGCCGATAAAAGTTAAAAACATATCTAAGTATGACGGCAGGTAGATTTGAGCCCATATAAGGGTTAAAAACCAAGGTGCGACGGACATTGGCAGCGAGTATGCTCTTGTAAGCTCGCAAAAATTTGAAATTTTTTCTTTAATCATAGGCTTATATTATAATAAATTTTAAATTAGTCAAATTGCTCCGGTGTTTATTTGTATAAGTAAAGAAAAGACTTTTTAAATAATTTACAAATCGTTACATTATTCGCTAAAATTACTATAAAAACGGCTATTTTAACCATATTGAAAATACTAAATATACCCTTACTTTAAAAAAACAATTTAATAAAATCCTCAAAAATGCCAAAAAACTTGTACAAAAAGCCTTGCATTGAAAAATTTAACATGTATGATTTTATTTGTTGAAATATATAAAGGAAACTAATGTCTAAAGACGTAATAGAATTTGAAGGAACAATACTTGAGTCTTTGCCAAACGCAATGTTTAGAGTAGAACTTGAAAACGGACATGAGATATTGGCACATATTTCAGGAAAAATCAGGAAAAACTTTATAAGAATATTGCCGGGTGACAAAGTAAAAGTCGAAATGACGCCTTATGATTTAACAAGAGGCAGAATTACATATAGATTAAAGTAAATAAAGGAAAATAAAAATGAAAGTTAGAGCATCAGTAAAACCAATTTGCAAGAATTGCAAAGTAATCAAAAGAAGAGGACGTGTAACAGTTACATGTTCTGACCCAAGACACAAACAAAGACAGGGTTAATAAGTAAAGTAATTCAAAGGAGACATAAATAAATGGCAAGATTGGCTGGGGTTGATTTACCCCGTAACAAAAGAATGGTTATCGCATTAACCTATATCTACGGCATCGGACCTACTAGAAGTGCAAAAATTCTTGAGGCTTGTAACATTTCACAAGACTTAAGAACTGACGATTTAACCGATGACGATATTAAAAAACTCAGAACCGAAATAGCTCACTACACAATCGAAGGTGACTTAAAAAGAGAAGAATCTCTTAATATCAAACGCTTATCAGAAATCAACTCTTACAGAGGCGTTCGTCACAGAAGAAAGCTCCCTGTCAGAGGTCAAAGAACAAAAACAAACGCCAGAACTCGCAGAGGCAAAAAATCAGGCCCGATAGCTAACAAAAAGAAATAGGATTTGATTTTATTTTGGCGTAACAAAAGAAATTAATAAAAGGAAGAAAATATAATGGCTAAACCTACAAAAACAAAAAAGAAAGAAAGAAAGAACGTATTACAAGGTGTTGTACACATTCAATCCACCTTTAATAACACTATCGTAACTTCAACCGATACTCAAGGTAATGCTGTTGCATGGGCATCTGCCGGTGCTTGCGGTTTCAAAGGTGCCAGAAAAGGTACTCCGTTTGCAGCACAATCTGCAGCAGAATTGGTTGCCAAAAAATCAGTTGACCAAGGAATGAGAAAAGTTGAAGTATTTATAAAAGGCCCCGGTTCAGGCAGGGAAACCGCTATCCGTGCTATTCAAGCTGCAGGTCTTGAAATTACTTTAATTAAGGACGTAACTCCAATTCCTCACAACGGCTGCCGTCCTCCTAAAAAACGTAGAGTATAACAATAATAAAAAGGAGCTATAAAATTGGCTAGATATACTGGACCCACAAATAAATTATACAGAAACTTCGGTGTCAAAGATTTGTCCAATCGTAAATTGACATCGTCAATGAGACAAAACTCTTCAGGGCAGCACGGTGCAATGAGAAAGAAAGCATCTGATTACGCTCTGCAATTAAAAGAAAAACAAAAAATTCGTCTTACTTACCTTGTATCTGAAAAGCAATTTGCAAAATACTATCAAACTGCTTCAAGAAAAACAGGCGTAACAGGTACGATTATGTTACAAATGCTTGAATCAAGACTTGATAACGTAATCTTCCGCGCAGGTTTTGCAATTACAAGAAGACAAGCAAGACAAATCGTTAACCACGGACATGTTCTTGTTAACGGCAAAAAAGTTGATATTCCCTCCTATTTGCTTAAAGCAGGAGATGAAGTCACTGTTAAAACAAACAGTCAAAATTACATAAAAAATGTTCAAGAATCAATCGATATGGCGCTTTCATTTGCTTGGTTAAATGTAGATAAAGCTGCTCAAAAGATTGTTTTTGACAGAGTACCGCAAAGGGAAGAGATGGATCCCGAGTTCAAAGAACAACTTGTTATTGAGTACTACTCTAAATAGTAATTAGGAGAGAATGAAGAATATGGAACTTAAAATTAAAAATGTTAATACCACAACAAGTTCAGATGGTTCACAATACGGTAAGTTCGTTATCGAACCGCTTGAAAGAGGTTATGGCGCAACAATCGGTAACTCTTTAAGAAGAGTATTGCTCTCAAGCCTTGAGGGTGCTGCTGTTACTTCAGTAAGAATTGAAGGTATTACTCATGAATACACTTCAATCCCCGGAGTTGTTGAAGATGTTATTGATATTATGCTTAACCTTAAAGGTTTGGTTGTAAAAACTGATAATAACGATGTTCAACATTTGAGATTAGATGTTACAAGACCCGGTGCGGTTTTGGCTTCTGATATTGAACTTCCCGCAGGTGTTAAAATTGTTAACCCTGACTGCTTAATTTGTACTCTTGCAGAAGGCGGTTCAATCCACGCTGATATCGTTGTTGAAGTTGGTAAAGGCTATGTAACTCAAGATGTTCTTAAAGAACAAAAGAACGGTATGCCCATAGATATGCTTCCGATTGATGCTGCATTTATGCCTATCAAACGTGTAAGCTATGTTGTTGAACCTGCTCGTGTAGGTGAAAACCTTGACTTTGACAAATTAACTCTTGAAATTTGGTCAAACGGTTCAATTGATGTAACTCAAGCATTATCAAAAGGTGCAAATCTTCTTATCGAGCACTTCTCTCAAATCGCTGCAATTACCGGTACGCCTGTAAGTGTAAAAATTGAAGAAGAAAAGAAAGAAGAAGAAACAACTGAAGCAGTTCCTGCTTTCACAATTGAAGATTTGGAACTTTCAGTTCGTGCTTATAACTGCTTAAAGAGAGCAAGCATCAACTCTATGGCAGAACTTTTGAAAAAATCAGAACATGACTTATTGAACATTAAAAACTTCGGTAAAAAATCTTCTGATGAAGTAATCGAAAAACTTCACCAATTAGGTTTGGACCTTCAACCCAATCCTGAAGGTGTAGATGATTTGGAACTAATATAATAAAAGGATAAATAAAATGAGACACCAGTGTAAAAGACACCACCTATCAAAGGCAGCTGATCAAAGAAAAGCACTGCTTCGCTCTTTGGCAACAGAGTTGTTCTTGCATGGCGAAATAAAAACTACAATGGCAAGAGCAAAAGCACTTCGTCCTTATGCTGAAAATGTAATCACATTTGCTAAAAAAGGCGATTTAGCTTCTCGCAGACAAGCTGCTAAATATATCTTCGACAAGGAAACTTCAAAATATATGAACCTTGAAACAGGTGAGATTTTTGATGCTCCTCAAGAAGGTCAAAAACTGCTCTCCCAAACAGTTTTAAGACAACTGTTCTCGGTTATTGGCAAAAAATATGCAACTCGTAACGGCGGTTACACAAGAATTTACAGACTTGCTCCCCGCAGAGGCGATGCTGCTGAAATGGCAATGATTCAATTGGTATAATGAATACCAAAAATCGTTACCTTGCGCGAATTTCATATCTGGGCAAGAACTACTGCGGTTCGCAAAAGCAGCCAAGCGGTAATACAATCCAAGACGAAGTTGAAAGAGCGCTCTGTACATTGATAAAAACAAAAACAAGCACTATATTTTCAGGTAGAACCGACGCAGGTGTTAGTGCAAAATCTCAAACATTTCACTTTGATGCCTCCTTGGAACTTGATACAAAGAAATTTATCAATTCTCTAAACGGCATTTTGCCTGAAGATATAAGGGTTTTTGAGATAAAAAAAGTTGAAAATACCTTTCATGCTCAAAAATCCGCGAAGTTTCGTCACTACAGATATTTAATCAGAAACGACATAGCAAGTTCTCCGTTTGATACAAATGTATTATTTGCAAAATGGTACTTGGATGAGAAACTGTTTGATAAATCACTAAAGTGTCTTGTAGGCGAGTATGACTTCAGTGCTTTTAAGTCAAAGTCCGATAACCCTGCATGTGTGTGCAGCATCTATCACGCTGGGGCCTTTAGGTCGGATGATGGCAAATATATAGTGATTGATATTATAGGAAACAGATTTCTCTATAATATGGTCAGAACAATCGTCGGCACTCTCTTTAAAATTCAAAAAGATGCTCTCGACCCGCTAGCGATGGCAGAAATTTTGGATTCAAAAGACAGAAACAATTCAGGTGCTACAGCCCCTGCTATCGGTTTAACTCTTGAATATGTTGGTTACGATGAATGTTCAAAATATCTGAAACAAATGAATATAGGAAAGGCAAATAAATGAAAACATTTAGCGCAAAGCCGCTCGAAGTAGAAAGAAAATGGTATGTAATAGATGCCGAAGGTCAAACCCTTGGCAGGCTTGCTGTTGCATGCGCAAATATTCTTCGCGGCAAAAATAAACCTCAATATACACCAAATGTTGATACAGGTGATTTTGTAGTAGTTATCAATGCTGCTAAAATTCAAGTGAGCGGTAAAAAAGAAACTGACAAAATGTATCGTTCTCACAGTGGTTACCCTGGCGGTTTTAAAGAAATCAGCTTCAAAGCTCTTATGGAAAAAGACCCAAGACGTGCTATAGAAAAAGCGGTTAAGGGTATGCTTCCTCACAACACTTTGGGTTCTCAGCAATTTACAAAATTGAAAGTATATGCTGACGCTAATCACCCTCACGAAGCTCAAAAACCCGAAAAATATGAAATCAAAGGAGATAAGTAATAATGGCAGATGCTAAACAAGAAGTAGTTAAAACCGGCAGAAGAAAATGCTCAATAGCTGTTGCAAAAGTTGCTTCAGGCAAGGGCAGAATCTTTATCAACGGTAAAACTCTTAAAGGTTATTTTGGAAATCGCCCCTCTTTAGAGATGGCTATCTACCGTCCTTTAGTTTTAACTGATAATCAAGACAAACTTGACGTTAGAGTTAAAGCTGTCGGCGGTGGTGTTTGTGCTCAAGCTGACGCAATTAAGCACGCTATTTCTCGTGCATTACTTGCAATGAACGAAGAGTTCAAACCTGTATTAAAACAAGAAGGTCTTTTGACTCGTGATGCAAGAGTTAAAGAACGTAAAAAATACGGTCGCAAAAGAGCAAGAAAAAGATTCCAATTCTCAAAAAGATAATCTTTTTTATTCAACATTTAAAATACCGCCCGCGTTATTTGACGGGTGGTATTTTAGTATACAAATATATGTATATTTTTTGCATGATTTATTTTTTGAGAAACCATGAAAAAATGCTTATATTAAGGAGGTTTTAAATGGTTGACTCAATTAGCGACTCTATGTACGGTCTGCAGGGCATAAGCGCTTATTCAATAGGTTCTTATACTCAAATTGATAAAACAGACACAGAAGTTTTTGAAGATGTTTTTCAAGACGCACTTGACTCTGTAGGTGAAGATGCAGAAAATTTGTACTCTCAAAAACCGGATTTGTCAAATCTTGGTGTTCCTGCAGGTATGCAAATTGAAGGCACGGAAGAGATACAAAGTACAAGCGGCTCATCTTCTTCGGGTTCTTCTCAATCGAATGAAGAAGATGAAGAGTATGATGAAATGGACTTAAATAAAGACGGTACAGTGTCAAGTGCCGAAATGATAATTTATGAGCTGCGTCACGGTTCATCGGGCGATGACAATTCGCAAATTAACTCAACATCTCTATCTGACGCGCTAAGTGCCTATACAGCTGCATAATTATACTTATTTTAACTTAGTATACAAATTAACTAAAACAATGGCTCGTGCTTTGTGCGGGCACATTCCCATACGCATTAAATCTGCTTGCACGCTTGCAAAAGCGGCATCCCTCAGTGCATTTGTATGCGTATTGTTATATTTGGCAGCTGCGTTTGCGCTTTTCTTTAATATTTTTGCAGGACTTGCCGTTTTAATTATTTTGTTAATGCTTATGCTCATAAAATGTCTTTTTCTTGCACTTCTACAAAGAGTCTGAAAAATATTTTTTGCTTACTTTCTAAATCTCTCAACTATGGCGTCAGTAATTCTTTTTGAAGCAAGCCCGTCGCCGTATGGGTTTGCAGCTTGTTTCATGGAATTGTAAAATTCTTTATCATCGAGCAGTTTTTGCACTGTTGATACTATTTTATCCCTGTGTGCGCCAACAAGCTTGACGCAGCCGTACTCAAGTGCTTCAGGACGCTCTGTTTCATCTCTTAAAACAAGGACAGGAACTCCAAGAGAAGGAGCTTCTTCCTGTACACCGCCTGAATCGGTCAGTATTATATGAGATTTTTTCATCAATGTTGCAAAAGGTGCATAGTCAAGCGGGTCAATAAGTTTAACCCTATCTATACCCTCAAGTTTGGCTCTTACCGTATTTTGTACATTTGGGTTTAAGTGCACCGGGTAAACAATTTGAATGTCTTTATTGTTATTGATTAAGTCAATAACCGCATCACAAATCTCTTCAAGCGGCTTGCCAAAGTTTTCTCTCCTGTGCGAAGTTAAAAGAATGGTTTTTAAATTGGGCTCTAAACCGATAAAATCAAGATTTGCCTCTTTGTTTTCTACCGTGTATAAAAGTGCATCAATTACCGTATTACCTGTTTTATACAGTGAATTTGCCGTTTTGATACCTGAGTTTTTTATATTTTCAACAGAGCCGTCAGTAGGGCAAAAGTGCATATCGCAAACCGCGTCAACAAGCACTCTGTTTATCTCCTCAGGGAAAGGATAATCTTTATTAAAAGTCCTAAGCCCTGCTTCAACATGCCCTATAGGAATTCTTGCATAATATGCGCTAAGTGCTGCAGCGCCCGCTGTTGTGGTGTCACCATGTACAAGGACAATGTCGGGTTTTATTTTTTCATATAATTCTTTTGTTTGTAAAAGTACATCAGATGTGAGCCCCCAGAGGTTCTGGTTTGGCTTCATAAGGTTTAAGTCATAATCAGGAACTATTCCAAAAAGCTCAAGTACCTGATCTAACATTTGCCTGTGTTGGGCGGTTACTATGGTAATTGCCTCGAGTTCTTCTCTTGATTGAACCTCTTTAACTAAAGGTGCCATTTTAATCGCCTCGGGGCGTGTTCCAAAAACTAATGCAACTTTTATTTTCTTATCCATATGCAAATTGTATAAAAACAACATTGATTTTACAAGCTTTTAATAAGCTCTATTTATTTGCCATGCGCTTGTGTTTGTTATAAAATGTTGATATAGAGGCAGTTTAGGAGTAAAAGTTTTGAGTCAGACTAATTTATTTGACCATGGAAAAATAGTTCCTGTTAATATTCGTGACGAGATGAAACGCTCATATATTGACTACGCTATGAGTGTAATTGTAGGGCGTGCGCTACCTGATGTAAGAGACGGTTTAAAACCTGTTCACAGACGTATTTTGTTTGCAATGAACGAACTTGGCATGACGCCTGATAAACCGTTTAAAAAATGCGCAAGAATCGTCGGGGAAGTTCTCGGTAAATATCACCCTCACGGTGACTATGCGGTTTATGAGTCTTTGGTTCGTATGGCACAAGACTTTGCAACAAGATATTTGACAATTGACGGCCATGGCAACTTTGGTTCTGTTGACGGCGACTCGGCTGCCGCTATGAGATACACGGAAGCCAGAATGCACAAAATTACAACATCTATGCTGGCTGATATTGATTGTGAAACCGTTAACTTTACGCCCAACTTTGACGGTTCTCTGCAAGAGCCTGCGGTATTGCCAGTCAGATTGCCAATGCTTTTGTTAAACGGTGTATCCGGTATTGCCGTCGGTATGGCAACAAACATTCCTCCTCATAACTTATGCGAGGTAGTAGACGGTACAATAGCAATGATTGATAACCCTGAGATTACCGTTGAAGGGCTTATGCAATATATCAAAGGGCCTGATTTCCCTACTGCCGCTACAATTATTGGAACTTCTGAAATTAAGAAAGCCTATGAGACAGGTCGTGGTTCAATTAAAATGTCTGCCGTTTCAAAAATTGAAGAATTACCGGGCGGAGGCGGTCGTCAGGCAAGAACGGCGATTGTTGTTACAGAAATTCCATATCAGGTAAATAAAGCTGCCCTTATTGAAAAAATTGCAGACCTTGTAAAAGAAGGTAAGGTTCAAGGAATTTCAGATATCAGAGATGAATCCGACCGTGACGGTATGAGGGTTGTAATTGAGCTTAAGCGTGACGCTAAGCCCGATGTTGTAAGAAACAACTTGTACAAACAAACGGCTCTTATGACTAGCTTTGGCGTTAATATGGTTGCTCTTGTCGGTCAACAGCCAAGACTTTTGAACTTGTATGAAGTTTTAAACGAGTTCATTGAGCACCGTGTAGATGTAATTACAAGAAGAACAATTTTCTTCTTGAAAAAGGCAAAAGCTCGCGCTCATATATTAGAAGGCTTAATGATAGCTCTAAACGCGCTTGATGAAGTTATTGAACTTATTAAAAAATCAAAAAACACAGAAGAAGCAAGAAATGGTTTGATGTCAAGATTTGGGCTTGATACCGAGCAGGCTAATGCAATTTTAGAAATGCAATTAAGACGTTTAACAGGTCTTGAACAAGATAAAATAAGAGCTGAGTATGACGATTTAATTAAGAAAATTGCAGAATATGAGGCAATTTTGGCAGATAGAAATAAAGTTCTTGCTCTAATTAAAGAAGAGCTATTGGAAGATAAAGAAAAATATGGTGATGACAGAAAAACCCAAATTCTTCCCGAGCAAGGCGAGTTGAACATTGAAGATTTGACTCCAAATACTGCAATGGCAGTGTTTATTACTCGTCAAGGCTACATAAAGAGAATTTCTCTTGATACGTTTGAACGTCAAAACCGTGCAACTCGCGGTAAAGGCGGCATGAAAACAAAAGAAGATGACGATGTCGGACACTTCTTTACTGCTATGATGCATGATAAGGTTCTGTTCTTCTCGTCTAAAGGTGTTGTATACAGCTTAAATGTATACGATTTCCCTGAAGGCTCTCGCCAATCCAAGGGTCTGCCTATTATAAATGTTCTACCTATAGAGCAGGATGAACAGATAACTGCGGTAGTTCCCGTTAGCGAGTTTAGTCCTAATACTAACCTGATTATGTTAACTCATGCCGGTTACATAAAAAGAATAAGTCTGGATAACTTTGTTAATATCAGAAGAAACGGTATTATTGCAATAGGACTTGAAGAGGGCGATACTCTCAACTGGGTTAAACTGGCTCAGAATAACGATGAGATAATTATCGGTACATCTTGCGGTATGGCAATTCGCTTTGCAATTGAGGATTTAAGACCTCTTGGACGCTCTGCTCGCGGTGTTAATTCAATGAAATTAAGAACCGGAGATAATATTATAGGCTGCGATGTTGTACCAAGAGACTATGATGCAGACTTGCTTGTAGTAACATCAGACGGCTTTGGCAAACGCTCAAAATTAAGCGAGTTCAGACCTCAAAACAGAGGTGGTTTAGGCTTAATTGCTACTAAGTTTAAATCATCAAATTCAAGACTTGTGGCGTTGACTATTGTAGATGAGCACGATGATATTATGGTAGTTACTGCAAACGGTATTGTTACTCGGGTAAGCGCTGCTGATATTTCTCGTCAGGGACGTCCCGCAACGGGTGTTAAGGTTCAAAACCTTGTGGACAATGATACTGTGGTATCTGTTAACAAGATAATCAATCCTGATGATGATACGGATACGGATAAAGAAACCGTAACTCAAGAAGCTCCTCAGGATAATTTTGAGCAAGGTAACTTAAATCTGGAATAAGGTTTAAAACTTTATACTAAAAGTACCGCATTTAATGCGGTACTTTTTTGTTTACAAATAAAACTAAATTTCTCTAGTACATCTCACCCATACCAAATGTGAAGAATCCGTTGCTGCGGTCTTTTCCGCCTGTATTTGTAAATGGTATAGCGTAGTCAAGATTGATAGGGCCAAGACCGGGGATAAATACTCTTAAGCCGACACCTGCAGTGATAGCGTATCCCGGACGGTCATACAGTTTGTTTGTTAGAGTATCGCCAAAGATTGTACCTGCATCCATAAATGCGGCAAGTCTTACGTTGTTTAAGAAAGTATTTGTTGTAAGTCTGTCCATAAACGGTATAGGAGTCCTAAACTCAGCTGTACCCATCATAAAGCCGTTACCGGTACCAACTTCAGATATGTTGAAACCTCTTATGGTATATGGGCCGCCAAGGGCGTATGCTGCAAATTCAGGCATATCACCGTGTATTTTACCGCCTGCTCTGGCTGCAATCACAAATGTTGATTTTCTGCCGACAGGTATGAATTTTTTCAACATACCGTATAATTTACCAAATGAATCTGCCCCAAAGCCGATTGATTCTTCAAGACTGATACGCGCCAAGATGCCTCGTCTTGTATTAACAACAGTGTCTCTTGTGTCATAAATTAAAGCAGGAGTAATTTTAGCATACACGCCGCCATCAAGTTGTCTGGCCCTTTCAGAGTAGTCAATTCCCTTTGATGCAAACACACTTCTTGCTTTCCAT
This sequence comes from Candidatus Gastranaerophilales bacterium, assembly GCA_944323335.1. Lineage (GTDB taxonomy): Bacteria > Cyanobacteriota > Vampirovibrionia > Gastranaerophilales > Gastranaerophilaceae > Galligastranaerophilus. Next base: position 37,001 of record CALUSB010000011.1, on the reverse strand, counting down.
TCATCACCCTCATCAAGGTCAACACTTTCTCCGCCAAAGCTAATGCTTCCGCTTAGGTTCTTAAATGCTTTGAATTTTCTTGTAAGAGTAATGTCTGCTCCATAGCGTTTTTCAATTGCAAGCGGTACTTGATAGCTACCAAAGTTTCTGACAAATGCTCTAAAACCTAAAGATTGGTTTTCTGATTTAAAATGAGGTTCAATAAAACCAAGTTCAGCTTGCAGGTTGGGTCTGTTTATAATTGAACTGTCGTTCATTAAAATACCCGTACCTGCCATAAAGTTAATACTTAACTTTTGACCTAAGCCTCTAAAGTTGTTTTCCGAAAAACCGACCGAACCAAAGAAGCCTGACATAGAATCTACACCTACACCAAGCGAGATTTTACCTGTTCTTTGTTCATCAAGCGAGATTGTTACATTGTATTTCCCTGTTGAGGGGTCCATTTCAATATCTCTTTTGACATCTTTAAATGCTTGTGTGCCCATTAGTCTTAAGATGTCATCTCGCATGATGTTTTCGTTGTAGACAGTTCCCGGTTCAAGCAAGATGTTTCTTTTAACAATAAAGTCGCGGGTTTTGTAGTTACCCTCAACAATAACATCATTAATGACGCCCTCATCCACAACAATATTTACCATGCCGTCAGGGTCATCTTGAACAGAAACTACTCTTGATAAAATGTAGCCCTTCATGCTATACATTTCTTGAATTTGTTCAATTGCGGAGTTGATGTTTAAGATATTCTGGGGTTGGCCTTCGTATTGAGAAAGTATAGTCATGATGTCTTTTGTAGCTACGACATTATTACCCTCTATTGTAAAACCTTTTATCGGGGGGTTTTCTTCAACTATTATTCTGAGTCTTATACCGCCATCATCTGCTCTTAGCGGTACTGCTCTTATGTTTTGAGTAAAATATCCTGTTTTATATAACTTGTTTAAGTCTGCAGAGATATTTTTCCTATCATAGATATAGCCCTCTTTTGAGCTTAGTTGGTCTTTTATAAAAGATGTTTCTATAATGTTGTTTCCAAAAATTTCAACTTGGCTAATATATACCGCATCAACCGTTTCATTATTGTTTGCACTGCTTTCTTGAGTGGTTTCAACAGCATTTTGTCCTTGTGGAACAATCTCTTCTTCGTATGCATTTTGTTCATCTGGAGTTATATTTTCCTGTTGTTTTTCTATTTTTTTCTCTTTTTTGGATTTAAAAAACTTGGGAAATTTAAAGTTAAAAGCCGCATAAGAAGGCTGCTGGAGCATAAATACGCCCAGAACTGCATAAATTATGAACAGTTTTTTTATACTTCTCATCTAACTCCGGATAAATGTCTAGTTTATCTTACATACATTATATATCTAAAAATATCTGCCTGCAAACCCGTCAAATAATGTAACAAAAATGCAAAAAATTATATTAAAAGATATAATCTCTTTGTGATAATATTTAATTATCGGGAGTTTTTGAAAATTGGATTCTAAACAAAGGGAATTAATAGAAAGTATAATAAAACAACACCCAGACTACATAGGACATGAAAACCTTATGGAGCAGTTTTGTGCTGAGGTTTATAAAAAATCCTATCTTCTTTTGGATTCTGTTTCAAACATAGAAAGCTTAAAAAATTATTTAACAAAAGTTGCTGACACTTCAATTGCAAATGTTTTAAAGAATTTTCAATCAAATAATACTATACAGACATTAAGTCACAAAAAAGCTATTGAAATTGAGCCTATTCAAATAAAAAAAGTTGTCGAACCAAAAGAAATAACTGATAATCGTTCTATAAGTGTACAAAAAAGTCCTCAGCAGGGTGAGCAAGACAGGTATTCTAATCTTATTGACCCCGAGGAATTTATTTCTGAAAAATATACAAATCCTGAGATTGCAAAGAGTATTTTAGATGTTATTGATAAGCTGGATTTGGGCAACCCTTCAAAAAAATATTTGGAAATTTTCACCATGCGCTATGTGCAAAATTTACGCCAAAGTGTCATTGCAAGAAAGTTGAAAATTTCTCAAGCTGACCTGAGTAAGCGTTTTTGCGAGATGGTAAAACTCATAAAACAGCAGCTCGGCTAAATTTTTAGCCCGTGATTTCTTGTAAAGCTCATATAGCTGCTCATTTTAAGTGGTGCTTTGCCGTAGTTTTTTTGAAACAGAGGTTGATAGTACGGGTCATAATTGGGTTCAGTTACTTTTATTTTTTGGTGCAGCGCTTTTCTTTGAGCTATCGTGCCGAGCTTATTTCTTACAAGCGGAGTTAAAATATTGCTTGAAATAATAGCGCCTGCAATTGAAGCTATTACTCTTGCGCCGCCTTTTAATCTGTCAAATTCTGCCGTGCCTTTTTCTATATTTTTAAAGGCAATTTTGCCGTTGTCTATTAATTTTTCCGTTAAACCCATAAGAGGTGCTGTAAATAGGGCGTACAGACCAATATTTGCTGCACCGTCAGCAATTTCTTGAGGTATTAAAAATTTCTTGTCTTCTTTATCAATTTTTTTATTGGTTAATATTCCAAAAGTTTGCGCAGAGCTTGCCAAAAACCAACCTGCAGCAGCTGATAGAAAAAGAAATTTGGCATTGTCATTTGCAAAATTTGCAATCATTTTTTGTGCAAAGTTAGCCATTTTGCTCGCCTGCACTTTCTTTTTCCTTTAAGCGTTTATCCATGAACTCATCAATCTTTTCCATGGTTATGTTGGTAAGCGGTGCATCAAGCAAAAAGTTCGTAAAAATCATAACGCCGAGCGCTACTATTGTACCTACAACCGAGGGTACGCGTTTTATCGCGTCGCTTAGAGCTTTATTGTCAAGTTTGAGTGCCTCAAAACCTTCGCCAAATGATTTTTGAACTTTTGCAGGGTCTATTTTTATCTGCCCTGCTTCTTTAATGATGTTGCCGGCTGCGTCTTTTTGCGCATATTTAAGTTCTGCGAACTTCATACAGCCGCTTCTTACAACAAGGCCGGTTACGGTTCCTATAATAGCTTTAGCTGCGCTTCTTATGGCTGAGACTTTTTTTGTATCTTTGTCCACGTCTTTATTGTGCATGTCGATAATTGGCTGCATTAAAAGAGCGGAAGCGCCTATTGCAAGTCTTTGATGTACGCTGGAAAAGTCGTTTGCTTTTGTAAGCAAAGCCTGTGCCCCCTTGCCCAGCTGAATTGAGCTTGGTTTGAGCGCACAAAAATTCACTGTTTTGTTGTTGTTGCTTTGTATTCTAGTAATCATATACCTTCTTCAACCAAGTCTTTTAACGTCAAAAATAAAATTAAATTGCTAAAAAACACTTAGAGAGTGGGATTTGGATTAACAAAAATTTACATAGTTGGTGATTTGTCATCAATATTTGTTGTTTGTTTTACAATTATAGCACACGTGTCAAATAATTGGAATAACTTAGTATATGGATAAGCCTTTTTTCTACGATATTACTTTAAGAGACGGAAATCAATCACTAAAAAAGCCTTGGCAGTTGAGCGAAAAGCAATTTATTTTTGAAAAACTCAAAGAACTTAATGTTCAGGCGGTAGAGGTTGGTTTTCCCGCATCTTCTCATATGGATTTTCAGTCATGCTCTGCTTTGGCTGATATGGCATGGGATAACCTTGTTGTGTCCGCTCTGGCTAGAACTGTCCAAAAAGACATTGATAGTGCAATTGATTCAATAGGGCATGCTAAAATTCCAAGAATACATACATTTTTGACACTCAGTCCTTTTCATATGAAATACGTTTTAAACAAAGAGTCTCAATATTGCGCAAAAAAAGCGATAGAAGCGGTTGAGTATGCTTATTCAAGTGTTAAAAAAATAAACAAAAACGCTCAGGTGCAGTTTAGCGTAGAGCATTTTGGCGACTGTATAGAAAATCTTGATTTTGTAATTGATACTCTAAAGAAAATAGTAAAAGCAGGCGCAAGTGTAATAAATCTGCCAAACACTGTTGAGAGAACGCGCCCAAAGACTTTTATTAATATGATAGAAAAAGTAAAAGAGTCTTTGCCTGATGATGTAATAATTTCTCTTCACAATCATAACGACCTTGGCATGGCAACCGCCACAACAGTTGAGGGGTATTTTGCAGGTGCAATTCAGCTTGAGTGTTGTCTAAACGGACTTGGTGAGAGAGCCGGTAATACTGATTTTGCTCAAGTCGCAGTTGCGCTTCATAATAATGGGGTTGATGTCCCTGTTAATTTGGATAAAATTTATGAAACCGCGATGATAATTTCTCAGATGTCAAAGGTTCAAATTTATGAGAAAGCGCCGCTTGTTGGCCCTGAAGCTTTGGCTCACAGGAGCGGAATACACCAAGATGGTGCTATTAAAACAAGAGATATGGAATTTGGTGCATACAGGCCAATTCATCCCTCGCTTATCGGGCGCGGTGATGATGAGAAAATCGGCTTTACTTCTCAATCAGGCAAGACCGCAATATTTGAAATTATTAATAATGCGGGTTACCCAATTACAATTGAAGAAGCAGTTCGCCTGACACCTGCAGTTAAAGAAGTTTCCGAAGTAAAAGGCGAGCTCAGTGTAGATGAAATTCTTGAAATTTACTTCAGAGAAATATTTGATATAAAAGGTGCATTTGAACTTGTATCATTTAAGCATGTTGCAGGAGATAAGTTTAAACTTGATTTCAAATTTAAGGGTGAACTAAAAGAAGTAGAAGGCTCAGGAAACGGGCCTTTGGACGCTTGTCTTGATGCACTTAAAAATGCAGGGTTCCCGAGAAAATTATCGCACTACAAACAATATGCGCTTGATGAAGATAAAATGGGTTCAGGCGCTACTGCAATGAGTGTTATTAAACTTGTGGGCAAAAACGGTGAAGAGATTATCGGCCGTGCCACAGATAAAAACACTGCTAAAGCTAACGTAAAAGCTATATTTAACGCGCTAAATCAAGTTTACAAGTAACTAATTTGCTTCTTTTACCGCTTCTTTGACACTGTCTACAATTTGTTCGTAGTTTTTGTTAAGGTATAGTTCGCGCCCCATGCCAACAGCACATGCACCGGCGTTTAGCAGCGGTTTTATGTGTTGAGTTTTTACACTGCCGCAGGGCATAACATTTAAAAATTTCATAGGGCGCAATAGGTCTTCTATGTAGGTATCTCCGCCTAAATCTTTTATTGGGAATATTTTAATGACAGGTACTCGAACTTTCCAAGCACTGTATGCTTCATTTGGTGTTGTGGCGCTCAGTATAAGAGGGATTTTGCTGCTTGAAGATACTTTGGTTAATCCCATTTGTAAAATCGGTGATACAATAAGCTTTGCACCTGCTTCAATACCGCTGTGTGCTTGCTCGGATGTTATAACTCCGCCTTGTGCCACATAGACACCTTTTATTTGGCTGACTTTCTTTATTGCTTCAATTTCAGAGTTAATCTCGATAACCTTAATGCCGCCTTGTGCGTATGCATTTGCTATCTCGTAGGCTTTTTCGGGGTTATCTTCTCTTATAATTCCGTATATTTTCGTTTTAAAAATTTCTCTTATTGCTTCGCTCATCGTATTGAATAAACCTTTTCTGCCGTTGTATTATCTTTTATTTTAAGCTCCATGTTTTTTAACATGAGATTTGAAATTGTTCTTTTTGTTTCCTCGTCTTTTACCGACCAGCATATTTTTTTATCGGGATATGTGGCAAAGAATCTTACGGATGATAAAAGTGCAACGCGTGAGGCATCTATAAGATTTAAGTCGCTAATATCCACATCAACCTTTTGCCTTGGGGAATTTTTGAGGAAATTTTCAATTTTTTCAATCATGTTGTTTGATTTTAGAACCTTTATACTAAAAATATTCACTGTTATAGGTATTTCTCCGTATATTAAATATCTCGGAGTGAAATTTTAATTTTTTATAACAAAATTCAAAATCTAAACCTTTTAGTGTATAATTTCTATAAAAGTATGGTTGAGAGGCTTGTATATGTATAATTCCGCTATTATTGACAGTCTTGAGCTTATAAACAGTGCAAAAGAAGTCTTTGATATTGAGGCAAATTCAGTTCTCAAATTAAAAGAGCGCTTGGGTGATGATTTTGTAAAAGCAATTGATATAATTTACTCTTCAAAGGGTAAAGTTGTTGTTACCGGTATGGGTAAATCAGGGCTTGTAGGCAGAAAAATTGCCTCTACTTTGTGCTCTACGGGTACTCCTGCAGTGTTTTTGCACCCTGCTGAGTCAACTCATGGCGATAGCGGGATAATTTCAAGAAATGATGTGGTAATAGCAATATCAAACAGTGGAGAAACACAGGAGCTTTTAAATTTACTTCCTCTCATTATGCGCTTTGGTGTTCCGCTTATTGGTATAACAGGCGGTTTAAACTCTACACTTGCGCAAAAAAGCGATGTTGTGCTTGATATATCGGTTGAACGTGAAGCATGCCCGCTTAATAAAGCACCTACTGCAAGTACTACGGTTACTCTTGCTATGGGGGATGCAATAGCAGTTTGTCTCCTTAAGAAGCGCGGTTTTACATATGAAGACTTTCTTCTTTATCACCCCTCAGGCGCTCTTGGTAAAGGAATTTTATACAAAGTTGGCGAGCTTATGGTAAAAGACGAACGTCTGCCAATAGTTTCGCAAGATGTTAATTTTAGCGATGCGATAAAAATTGTTAGTGAAAAGCGTCTTGGAACGGCACTTTTGGTTGATAATAACAATAAACTTACAGGGGTTCTGACTGACGGTGATATCAGACGCGCGGTTATAAAATACCCTAATGCCGCTTCGCTTAAAGCCAGCGAAGTTATGACAAAAAACCCCAAAACCATTGGTATAAATGAACTTTGCGCAAAGGCACTTGCCATTATGGAAAAGCATTCAATAACTTCACTTGCGGTTGTGGATGAAAATAATGTTCCAATAGGTCTTTTACATATTCATGACTTACTTAAAGCAGGAGTTGTGTAGTGGAAATTTCTCTTGATATAAAGCTCAAAGCAAAAAAAATTAAACTTGCAGCTTTTGATATAGACGGCGTTATGACTGACGGGTCTTTGATTTATCTTCCTGACGGTAATCAAGCAAAGGCTTTTAATGCTAAAGACGGCTTAGGTGTCGTTATGATTAATAAAGCAGGTATTAAAACCGCTATAATTACTGCTAAAGAATCTCGGGCGGTCATTGAGAGGGCAAGAACTCTCGATATAACTAAGCTTTTTATGAACCAAAAAAATAAAATGCCGGCTTTGGATGAGATTTGCAAAGAATTTTCACTAAAGTATGATGAAATTATGTATATGGGTGACGATTTGCCTGATATCGAAGTTCTTAAATCTTGCGGGCTTTCAGTTTGCCCCAATGATGCCGTTGATGATGTAAAAGATATATGTGACATTGTTACCGAAAAATCAGGCGGAAGAGGCGCGGTCAGGGAAATCTGCGACTTTATACTCAAGGTAAACGGCGTTACTTTTGATGATTTAAGAAAGCCCTCAATACAGTAATTTACATTTGTTAATATTAAATAAAAATTAGTCAATTATCTCTCATAAAAAAACTTTATTAATATAACAATAGCTTATGAGAGTTTTTTAGTTATGACTGAGATTGAATTAAACACAATATTTAACATAGTTTGCGACCCTGAAAAAAACGTCTACAAACTTGATAGTGTAAAGAAAATTCAAGAGGTGCAAAGAATAGCACGTGTATTTAATATTGCAAAAGAACAACGTGCAACATCAAAACAAATCTCTGCACGCGGTCTTGTTGCATTTAAAATGCTTGTAAGCAATAACTAATTTGAATTTTTTAGCAGATTTTTAAATTCCACATAAAGCTCTTCTATTACTTGTGAGAGTTTTTGGAAATTCAACTGCACAAAGTCAAGTACTATAGAATTAGTGTTTTTTGTAATGTCAGAGTGAACAATTGATGTGTCAATGCGAGCTTTATATAACCCTCCGTATGTTATAGAGAGTGTTGCACGCAGATTGTTTTTATAAATTACAAATCTTGTTTTTTCAACAGTGACGTCATATTTTACGGTAACGTCTTTTATTTTGCTGTTAATGTAATTTTGATACTTTTCAAAAACAGGTTCAAAAACTATTCTGCACTTTTGTCTGTATGCTTGTCTGAAGAGTTTATTTTTCTTGTCTTCATCTGCCATTTCAACCTTTTGTGCGAGTTTTTGAGTGCTTACCTTGTCTTTTGGCATAACCGGAGACTGTTTTGCAAGGTTTATACCGGCATTTGGGTCTTTAGAATACAGGCTTGATGCCACAATAAGGGCGTTTGTCTCTTCTTTTGCCTTGTTTAGCGCGTCTTGAAGAAGATTTTTGACCGAGTCAAATCTCTCATCTTTTATCTCAATTACAGATGCGTTTGCTCCGCAATCTACGCCTAAATTGTTGTTTATCCTTTCAAATACGGGATAAACCCCGTTTAATTTTGTTTTTGGTAAAAATATGTAGAACTCATCCACATCTTTTATTGCAACAGAGTCGTTTAATCTTACTGATTTGTTAACAACATCCAAAAATTCTTTAGGGTTTTTGTATCCGGGGTATTTGCTGTCAGGTGTTATTAACATAAGGCATGCCTGAGCTTTGTGGTTTATTGTGTGTTCTATTTCATTTTTGAGAAATTCTTCACAGTATTTTTGTGTGTAAACTCCCGTGTCAGGCTGAATTATACCTAAATCTTTCATAAAATCAAAGCGAGTTTGCCTGTTTGTATTTATTTCATCTTTTTGAATGCACCAAATAACCCTTATTAAAAGCTCATGGTCTTCGCAGGGGATTTTTAAAATATCGCTTATTCCTGTATCAAAGGCATCAATTATTGTTTCTCTGCTGCAGTTTTCATCAAGAAAAAGTATAGGTATCTGCCTTAGCTGCGGTTCATTTTTTATTTGTTTTATAACTTCAAGCGCTTCAGGGTCATTATTTTCACAATGGAGCATGATTACATTTGGCAATTGATTTTTTAAAAATGCAATTGAATCCTTGCGCGAGCAATTTGTTACTTTGTCTAAATCTCTAAGCAGCACAAGCTTTTCGCTTATTTGTCCGATAAGCACTTCACTGTTACTTATAACTGTTATGGTGTTGTTAAACCCCATCTGTACTCCTTTTGAAATTAATATTACAATGAAAATCTTAATTTTTCCACTTTTTTAATAATTTTAAAAAAAATGACAAAGATTAAAACTTCTGATATGCTTTGTTTATTATGAATAAAAATCATACATTATTTCTTATTTTAATAGTATTGTTGGGACTTTTGCTCCGCCTTTGGAATATAGATAAACCCGAGGGTATGTGGAACGATGAGTACCTCACATGGTCAATAGCCAATCTTAAATTTCCGCAGGATTTCTTTAAAGGTGTTGCAAATAACTGTCATGCCCCCTTGCATTATTTTTATTTAAAAGGCTGGATGGCAATTTTTAAAGACTCTGATGTGTCATTAAGGGTTTCTTCGCTTGTGCCCGGAGTGATTTCAATTTTTACAATGTATCTTTGCGCTAAAGAATATCTGGTTAAAAAGCACGGTGAACTCTGTGCGCTCGCTGCGGCCTTTATTACTGCAATAAGCGGGTTTTTGATTTATTTTTCTCAAGAAGTCAGAATCTATTCGCTTACTTTTTTAATAGCGTCAATGGTACTTTTTTACTCTCTTAAGGTTTTCAATAACCCGTCAAATAAAAACTGTTGGATGCTTACACTTTTTTCGCTCTTGTTAATTTTTGAACATACAATAGGCTTTGTTTTTGTACTTTTTAATGTTTGTGCCCTTATAGCATTTATGCAGAGGAAAAAGAAAGAAAACAATCTTTTTAACAATATTTTGGCGATAGTAATTTTATCTTTGCCTCTTGTACCTTTTTTGTTTAATCTTTTTGCGCATCCTCGTTATTTTAGTCAGTGGTGGGCGCCTTTTAGCTGGTCAAAGTTGTTATTTTACTTTACTGACCTGTTCTCTCCCGTCTTAAAAAATATTTCAAATGCGCCGCCAAGTTTCTTAAATGAAATATTCTCTAACGCTGCGCTGAATTTTGGTTTTATTGTTTTTGCTCTTGTTCCTACCGTTATTTGTATTGCTTTTATTATAAAAGCTTTTGAAAACGGCAGAAGAGTTAACTACTATCTTCTAACACTTTTTGTTGCAACTTTTCTTACAGTGCTTGTTGCAGCACTTTTTGGCAAAATTATTTTCCTTACAAAGTATTTAATAGAGCTCTATCCTATTTTAATTCTTCTTGTTGCAGTTGGCTGGTCAACGATGAAACTCAAGGGCTTAAAGATTTCTCTTGCTACGATTTTTTCTGTTTTAACACTTTTTTATATTGTTGTATCATATACCTCTCCTGTAAGATTGACGCGCCTTGAGGGACAAAGATTGGCAGTGAGTGCACTAAAAGATATGGGTGTTAAAAATTCTGATAGAGTGCTATATCTTTACTATCCGCCATCAAGGTTTGAAAAATATACAAAAGAGGACAATCTTTTTTTTTACGCAAATTCAATAGACAAGTATAATTTTCCCTACATTGTATACTTAGGAGAGTCAAATACCTATGAGGCCTTCAAGAGAGGAAAAGAGCTCTACAGAGATATTTTCCTTATGAAATATAACAATAAAATCAGCTCTTTTATGTCTGATAATTACTTTTCAAAGCTGAAAAAAGGAGATAAGTTTTTTATAGTAGAGCTAAAAACAGTTTCCTTTTTTGACGAAAAAAGACTTGAGAATATTGTGCTAAATGAGGAGCAATATAACAGAATTCCTTTTTTGTACCTTGTAAGCTCTTATGCTAAAAACTACACCCTAAAAGAAGCCCGAAAAAACCTTGCCTACAGAGGGCATTGGGATAGCGGGAGCTGGAGAGTTTATTTGTTTGAAAGAGCTTAGTTGTTCTCTAGATTATCTCTTGAGATAATTCTATCTATAAGCCCGTATTCAAGAGCCTCTTGAGCTGTCATAAAGTTGTCGCGTTCCGTGTCTTTTTTAATTTTTTCAACCTTTTGACCCGTATGTGCTGCCATAAGCTCGTTTAGCATGGTTTTCATTCTTAAAATTTCTTTTGCTTCAATTTCAATATCGGTTGCCTGACCCTTAGCACCGCCTAAAGGTTGGTGAATCATAATTCTTGAATTTGGCAGCGCAAGACGTTTGCCTTTTGTACCGCCTGAGAGCAAAAACGCACCCATTGATGCAGCGTCACCAAGACAAATTGTTGAAACATCAGCTTTTATTAACTGCATGGTGTCATAAATCGCAAGTCCTGCAGTTATAACTCCGCCGGGAGAGTTAATATAGAGCATAATATCTTTTTCAGGATTTTCGCTATCTAAGAGCAAAAGTTGCGCTACAACTGAGTTTGCAACATCATCATCAATCTCTGAACCGAGAAAAATTATCCTTTCCCTTAGAAGTCTTGAAAATATGTCAAAAGACCTTTCTCCTCTTGAAGAAGATTCAATTACCGTAGGGACATAGTCAATAATTTTATACTCGTTCATTTGCTACCCTCAAAAAATATTACTCCCTATTATATTATTAAAAATGTTAAAAATTCAACTCTAAATACTTTTAAATAATTTGTTTGTAGTATAATTGCTCTTGGTGGGTTTTTTGCCCTGTTTGGTAAGTAATAAAGGAAGTTTTTAATTATGTATAATGTTGCAATTATCGGTGGCGGCCCTGCGGGAATTTTTACTGCTCTTGAGATAACCAAGCTTAAACCCGATTGGAAAGTGGTTTTAATTGAAAAAGGCAGTAAAATTGAAAACAGAAAATGCCCGATGAGAGAAGGTTTAAAGCAGTGTGTAAATTGTAAAAACTGCGGACTTCTCTGCGGTTGGGGCGGTGCTGGTGCTTTTTCGGACGGTAAATTAACCCTAACCCCCGATGTTGGCGGTCACTTGGTAGATTATATGTCATATAAAGAGGTAGAAGACCTTATTTCTTACTGTGACCAATTATACCTTGAGCATGGTGCAACAGAAGTTGTTTACGGTACAAACAGAGAAGAATTCGCCGATATTGAACGCGCTGCAACACTTGCCGAACTTAAACTTGTACATTCTCCCGTAAGACACCTCGGTACAGAGCGTTCTTTACATGTATTAAAACATATGCAGGATTATTTGGATGAAAAAATCACCATAATTAACAACCAAAAAGTTGAAAGCTTAATTGTTGAAAACGAACAGGTAAAAGGCTTTGTTACAAATACTGGTGATAAAATTTTAGCAGATTACATTGTTGTTGCCCCCGGTCGTGAGGGTGCAGATTGGCTGACTCATGAATTTGCAAAAAATAAAATAGGCATGGTAAATAACGCGGTTGATGTGGGCGTTCGTGTTGAACTTCCCGCTGCTGTTATGGAGCCTATTACATCAAGACTTTACGAGTCAAAATTAATCTATCATTCTCCTACTTTTGGCGATGAAGTAAGAACATTCTGTATGAATCCTAACGGCGAAGTTGTAAATGAAAACTACAACGGTATTTCAACTGTTAACGGGCACTCGTACGCAAACAAAAAGACCGATAATACAAACTTTGCACTCCTTGTGTCAAAGAAATTCACTGAACCCTTTAAAGAACCTATTAAATACGGTCAACACATCGCAAGCCTTGCAAATATGCTGGGCGGCGGTATTTTGGTTCAAAGATTCGGCGACCTGCTCGACGGCAGACGCTCGACTGCTCAAAGAATTAAAGAGAGCATAATAACTCCAACGCTTACTTGCGCTACCCCCGGGGACTTAAGCCTTGTGCTTCCCTACAGACAACTTTTAAGCATTATTGAAATGCTCTATGCATTAGATAAAATCGCCCCCGGTGTTGCTTCAAGATATACCCTTTTATACGGTGTTGAGGTTAAATTCTACTCCGCACGTGTTCTTTTAACAAATGAACTTGAAACTCAAGGAGTTAAAAATCTCTTCACAATAGGCGACGGTGCCGGTGTTACAAGGGGCTTAATGCAAGCAAGCGCGTCAGGTGTTCATGTAGCCAGAGTAATAGCATCTCGCTAATTGACACATGCCATAAAAACCACTAGACTTGTGTAATACAGATAAGGGGTAAATTATGGAAATATACAAAATATGGGCTTTGGTCGGATTTGTTTTTCTTTTTATAGAAATTATGACTCCCTCCATGTTCTTTCTGCCGCTTGGCGGTGCTGCGTTTTTTGCTGCAATAGCCGCTTTTAAATACCCTGATAACTACTGGATTCAAGGCGGCATGTTTGCTCTTTTTGCTGTGTTGTTTTATATTACCGCACGCCCTTTTATGAGAAAAAAAGAAACAGGCGACGAGCAAACAGGGGTTGACGCCAAGTATATTGAAAACGAGGCCTTGGTTCTTAAAGATATCGGTGTCAAAAACACTGACGGCATTGGTTCAATTAAAATCTACGGCGAAGTTTGGCAGGCAAAATCAATTAACGGAGAAGAAATTAAAGAAGGCGAAATAGTTAAAATTGTAAAAAATGAAAGCCTGATTATGTACGTTGAGAAGATTAGTAAGGAGTAAATAATGATTTTATTTTTGATTTTTGTAGTACTCGTTGTGGTATTTTTCCTCAGCGGATTTAAAATTGTTAATCAGGCTCAGGTAATGATAATTGAGCGTTTGGGTCGCTTTAACCGCATTTTGCACCCCGGGCTGCAGTTTATTGTTCCTTTTGTGGACACTGTTCGCGGCGTGCATTGGAAAAAGGTTTTAAGACTTGCAAACGGCGAATCTTACAGTGTTTATTCTACTGTTGATAAAATAGATTTAAGAGAAAGTGTTTTTGATTTTCCCCGTCAAAACGTAATTACAAAAGATAATGTTACAATTTCAATAAATGCGCTTTTGTATTTTCAAATTATTGACCCAAAAAGTGCTGTGTATGAAATTGAAAATCTGCCCGAGGCTATTGAAAAATTAACTCAAACAACTCTTAGAAACGTAATAGGGGAGATGGATTTAGATACAACATTTACCTCTCGTGACATAATTAATGAAAAACTAAGGGCCATATTGGATGACGCTACAAATAAATGGGGTGTTAAGATAAACAGGGTTGAGCTCCAAGATATTATCCCGCCTAAAGAAATTCAAAACGCCATGGAAAAGCAAATGAAAGCTGAACGTGACAGGCGTGCGGCTATCCTTGAGGCTGAGGGTCTTAAAAAAGCTGCTATCCTTGAGGCTGAGGGTGTTAAAGAAAGTCAAATAAACAAAGCCGAAGGTGAAAAGCAGGCTGAAATCCTTGTGGCAGAGGGTAAGGCTCAAGCCCGTATAAGAGAGGCAGAGGGTGAAGCGCAAGCCATAAGAAATATTATTGAGGCGCTAAGTGGAAACGGACAGCCTGATAAGTACTTAATCGCTATGAAATATATTGAAACTCTTCAAGATATTACAAGCGGCAAAGATAATAAAGTTGTTTATATGCCATATGAAGCAACGGGTATTTTAAGCTCTGTTGACGGCATTAAACAGATGTTTGACAAAAAGTAAGGTAATTATGACAAAAACAAATAAAAGGTTACTGGTAGTAGATGATGATGAGCAAATAAGGGAGCTTTTGACTTTTGATATTGCTCAGAGCGGATATATTGTAGATAGCGCTTCAGACGGCGAGGCAGGTCTTAAAAAGGCACTAGAGAACAACTATGACCTTATTTTGCTTGATGTAATGATGCCAAAGATGAACGGCTATGACGTCTGCAAAAATATAAGGCTTGTAAAGCCTGCAGTTCCTATTCTTATGCTCACGGCCAAGGGTACAATTAACGATAAAACAGAGGGCTTTGACTGTGGTGCGGATGACTATCTTGTTAAACCTTTTGATGTTCAGGAAGTTCTGCTGCACATCAGAGCTCTTCTTCGCCGCAGCGAAAATTCTTCCGATGAAACAAATTCTAAAGAAGTTCTAAGGGCCGGCGACATTGAGATTCTGCCCGATTCACTTGAGGCAGTTATTCAAGACAAGAAGAAAAAACTTACCCCAACCGAGTTTGAGATTCTATACTGTCTTATGCAGCACCTGAATAATCCTGTAACGCTTGCCACTTTGCTTGATGAGGTCTGGGGTTACGGGTCGGATGAAGATGTCCGTATGGTTAGAGTGCATGTGGGTTCTTTAAGGCAAAAAATCGAAGAGGACACAAGAAAGCCAAAATACTTACATACGGTAACAAATGTGGGTTATAAATTAACACCCTTTGGTTCTTTGGAGGAAGCTTAATGCAAAGGCTTAAAATCGCCCAACAGATAATAATAGTACTGCTTTTTGCGGTTCTTATACCCTTTGTTACAATAGGGCTTATTATTTCAAATATTTCTCAACAGTCTGTGAGAAAAGAACTTAACTACAGTGCTCTTGAGATGTCGCGCACAATTGGTGAAAATGTTCAGGCTTACTTAAAATCCTCTCAAGACGCTCTTAATCAGGTGGCAGATGCTATTACTTTTATTCCTTATGCATCAGATAGAGCCGATTTTTTATCTGAAGTTGAGAGAAAAAACAGTATTATAAGCAACCTTGATATAGTTGAAAAATCTAAAGTTCCAAGTGAAGTGTACGCTTTTGACAAAGAAACTTCAAAAATAAAACTGCACAGTGATATAAATGACGAGTACTCGCTTGTGGCGCTGCTTGATGCTACAGATATGCAAAATGCTGTGTCTGAAAGATATAAAGACGAAAAACGTCAGATTTATATTGTTGCAAAGGATAATTCTCTTGTTGCAACAAATACTGTTGACGCTCCCGAGTTTGAGCGCTTACTAAAAAATCTTCCTCAAAATAAAAAACTTGAGTTTCCCGATTTGTTTAACAAGTACAAAAACCAGCCGAGCGCTTACTATGCGCTTGAAAACCCTGACTGGACAGTAATTGTAAATACAACGGAAAACATTACAAACGCTACGATTGATAAAGCAAGATTTAGAATAATCCTCTCGCTTTCCCTTGCGGCGTTTTTCATAATTGCAATAGTCGGTATTTACACTTTTTACCTGTATATCAACATAAGGCAGTTGTTTAAAGGTATTATTGCAATATCAAAAGGCAGTTATGAGAGAAAAATCCACCTTTTAAAAAGTGCTTTTACCCCGCATGAGATTGTTTTTCTCGCAAAAGAGTTCAACTATATGGCAAAAAAGATTCATCAATCTTATCAGGATTTATCGGAAAAAAATATCGAACTTGAGCGCTTGAACGATTTTAGAACAAACCTTGTAAATGCTATAAGTCACGAGTTTAGAACCCCTCTTACAAGTATTGTGGGCTACTCAAGCAGGCTTTTGCGCCATGATATAAAAATTGACGATGAAACAAGAATAAAATCGCTAAAAATTATCAAACAACAAGCTCAAAGACTTTCAAGAATGGTTGAAGATTTGCTTGTAGTTCCTGAGATAGAAAGCTTTAGTATTCAATTAAATAAGGTTGAAATTAACCTTGGTGAAGCAATAGAAAATTCAATACTATACGCTAACTCTAATAATTCAAAGTTTGACGTAAAAATATCCCCCGAGCTAAAAGAGGTATACGCCGACAGTGACAGATTAGAGCAGGTTTTAGTTAACCTGTGTGATAATGCGGTTAAGTATAATCAGGATAATGAGCCGATAAAAATATACGCCGCAAATGTTTCGGGCCGTCCTTGTGTATCTATAGCAAACAAGACGCAGCCAATTCCCGAGGATATGAAAGAAAAACTCTTTGACAAGTTTATTCGTATGGATTCCGAGCTTACTCGCACCACAAGAGGTACGGGGCTTGGTCTGTATATTGTTAAAGGGCTTTGTGCAGCTATGAATATAGATATAATACT
This sequence comes from Candidatus Gastranaerophilales bacterium, assembly GCA_944323335.1. GTDB lineage: Bacteria > Cyanobacteriota > Vampirovibrionia > Gastranaerophilales > Gastranaerophilaceae > Galligastranaerophilus. The sequence goes on along the minus strand of CALUSB010000011.1, from coordinate 20,168 downwards.
TGATTGTGAAGATAATTATTTCAACTTGTCTTTAGTTTTTAATGATTATGTCGAATAATAAAGAATATATGCAATTAGCTCTTGATATGGCACTGACCTCAGGCAAAGACATACCTGTAGGTTGTGTTATAGTCAAAGGTTCAAAAGTTATTGCAAAAGCGGTAAACACAAGAGAAAAGACAAACAACATAAGCGCTCATGCTGAAATTTCAGCACTTAGGGAAGCCTCAAGAGTCCTTAGTAATTGGCGCTTAAGTGGCTGTAAGCTCTATGTAACGCTTGAGCCTTGTCCGATGTGTGCTTGGGCTATTTTAAACTCAAGAGTTGATGAAATTTATTTTGGTTCATATGATACAAAATACGGCGCTTTTGGCTCTAAAATCAATCTTGTAAATATTTCCGACTTTAAGCCAAAAGTTTTTGGCGGTATCATGGAGGATGAGTGCAATAAAGTTCTTGAAAAATATTTTTTGGAATTAAGAAAATGAAAGACTACCTTGATAAGCTTGTAAAAAAATATGAGACAAAAGACTTTATAAAAAACGACCCGGTGCGCTTTGCGCATAAATTTAAAAATAAAAATGATATAGAAATCGCCTCTTTTATAGCGGCATTGTTTGCTTTTGGCAAGCGTGAAGCTTTTATTGCAAAGCTTGATAACCTTTTTGATGTTATGGAAAATAAACCCTATGAGTTTGTTTTAAATTTTTCTCAAAACAAAGAGCTTGTAGAAGGTTTTGTATACAGATTTGTAAAAGATATAGACCTTGTGTGCTTTTTATCTTCTCTTGAAAAACTATACAAAAAAGATAAAATTTCGCTTGAGGAATTGTTTTATGAAGGTAAGAAAAATGGCGATATGCTTAATTTTGTAAGTAAATACTTTTACTCTTGCCTGAATTGCCCACCGGGGCTTGGTTTTTGTCATCTTTTTGCTCGTCCCGAAAAAGGCGGGGCAATGAAAAGACTAAATATGTTTTTGCGCTGGATGGTAAGGCGCGGGCCTGTTGATATCGGTTTGTGGGATTTTATGGGTACAAATGAGCTCTTAATTCCCTTAGATGTACATGTGGGCAGAGTTTCTCGTTCTTTAGGGTTGCTAAAAAGAAATGCAAACGACTTTAAGTCCGTGCTTGAACTTACCGAAAAATTAAAAGAATTTGACCCAAATGACCCTGTTAAGTATGACTTTGCTCTTTTTGGCGCCGGGGTTAATCAAGGTTAAATATTTATAAAATAATATGGAATAAGAGAATATTTGTATTAAAATATTACTAGATACTCCGACAAAAAGGACGACAATGAAGTATTCTAAATATTCTGTAGTTATAATTGGCAGTGGTGTTGCAGGACTGTATCTCGCGCTTAAAATCGCATCGCAAAAGCATGTAAATGACGGCATATTAGTCGTAACAAAATCGGAGCTTGATAAGTCAGGTTCAAGTCTTGCTCAGGGCGGCATTGTTGCAGTTCTGCCCGAGTTTAATAAGGATGATTCCATAAGCTCGCACATCAGCGATACAATTAAAGCAGGATGCGGGCTGAATGATTTTAATACGGTTAAATTTATTTCACAAAATTCTTCTTGCGTTATTCAGGATTTAATTAACTTAGGCGTTGAGTTTGATAAAACGCCCGATGGTAAATTAAGCTTTGCACTTGAGGCGGCACACAGTGTTCCAAGAATTCTCCACGTTAAAGACGCTACAGGCAGAGCCATTGAAGATGTATTGTGTCAAAGAGTCAGAGAGTCTGATGAAATAGAAGTTTATGAAAATACCTCAGCGGTTGAAATACTTGTTGATAAATCAAACAGTGCAAAAGGTGTTATAGTCTACAATCGCGAGGCAGATTCCTATGAAGCCGTTTATTCTAACGCTGTTGTAATCGCTAGCGGCGGAGTCGGACAGTTGTATGCTCATACAACAAACCCCGAAGTTGTAACAGGTGATGGTATAGCGCTTGCTTATAGAGCAGGGGCAAAGGTTGAAAATATGGAATTTGTTCAGTTTCACCCTACCGCTCTTGCGCTAAATAACAAAAATACCATGCCTTTAGTTTCCGAAGCGGTTAGAGGAGCGGGTGCAAAACTTTGTGATTCAAAAGGCAAATACTTTGCCCATGATTTTGATTCAAGAGGAGAACTTGCACCAAGAGATGTTGTAGCGCGTGCTATATATTCTACAATGATTAAAAACGGCGATGACAATGTCTTTCTTGATATTTCACAAATGGGGATAGAATTTTTCAGAAACAGATTTCCAAACATTACAAAAAGCTGCGAAGAGAATAATATTGATATTTCAGACGGCTTGATACCTGTTTCGCCTGCTGCACATTATTTTATGGGCGGTATAAAAACAAATATCTACGGACAAACAACCATAGAAAATCTCTACGCCTTAGGCGAAGCGTCATGCAGTGGTTTTCACGGTGCAAACAGACTTGCCTCAAATTCTCTTCTTGAATGTGCTGCAGGGGCATACGAGCTTGCAGATTTTCTATCCGAAAGAAATCTTGATGCACCTAAAAACTATGATGAAAAGGTTAAAACAATACTTGATAAATATGTTCAAGATACCGATAACTGTTGTGATTTTATAGATACTGACATTGAAGAAATTAAAAACAATATCAAAACAATTATGTGGGAAAATGTCGGAATTGTAAGAAATAAAGAAAAACTCACAAATGCCAAAGTTGAGCTTGCCAAGCTTTCAAAAGTTTTAAATTCTTCAACTTGTTCTCATATTATTGAGTGCTATGAGACAAAGAATATGATTCTTGTGGCTTCGCTTATAGTTGAGGCAGCACTTGCAAGGGAAAATTCTTTGGGTGCGCACTACAGGGAAGATTTTCCGCAGTGCGCTGAAGTTGTAAATAAAGTGGCAAATAATGCCATTGAGTCAAAATGTGAGGTAGAAAATGGCGAAATTTTTGCTGAATGATTTTATGATAGAAGAGCACATAAAAGCTGCTTTATCTGAAGATATTGGATATGGCGATATTACAACCGATTCTGTTTGTGCTTCATTAAGTGATGATGCAAAATTTTGCGTATACTTAACTACAAGGACTGACGGAGTCTTCTGCGGAGCGGACGTTTTTAGAATGGTCTTTGAAGTTCTTGCAAAAGATAAAGTCGAAGTTGAGTTTTATTTTAACGACGGCGATGAAATTAAAAAAGGCGACAAAATTGCTCGTATTTCAGGCTGTGCAAGATATATTCTAACAGGTGAAAGATTGGCGCTTAACTATACTCAGAGAATGAGCGGAATTGCCACCATGACAAGAAAGTATCAAAATATTGCTCAAAAATACGGTGCAAGAGTTGTTGATACAAGAAAAAACACTCCCAACTTCAGAATTTTTGAAAAATACGCAGTAAAAGTGGGCGGTGGGCATTTGCACAGGTTTAACCTCAGTGATTGTGTTATGCTCAAAGACAATCATATAGCTCTTCTTGGCGGTTCAATCGAAACTGCGGTGAAAAAAGTTCGCGAAAATATTTCCCATGCTCACAAAATTGAGGTTGAATGTGACACAATAGAGCAGGTAAAAGCTGCAATAAGTGCTTGTGCTGATATTATAATGCTTGATAATATGTCGCCTGAAGATATGACAGAGTGCGTTAAATTAATTGACAAGAAAGCAATAGTTGAGGCAAGCGGCGGGGTTAACCTTGAATCTGTAGAAGCTATAGCAAAAACAGGCGTCGATATAATTTCAACAAGCGCTATTGTTGCAAAGGCAAATACCCTTGATTTGGCTTTTGACTACATAAAATAAACTATTCTTTGCCTTTAATCTGCGCATCAAGCCTATATGCTGCAGTTAAGAGTATGTCTATCGTTGAAGAATAAGGCGGAGCGTATGGCAGGTCAAGGTGTAAAAATTCTTCTACGGTAAGACCTGATTGAAGAGCTGATGTAACCGTATTTATCCTTTTATTTACATCTCCCGTGCCAACGCCTTGTGCACCAAGGAGCTTGCCTGTTTTTTTATCTGCAACGAGTTTTATTGTAATGTTCTCTGAATCCGGCATGTAACCCGCTTTGTCTTTTTTGACAACCGTGGCGCTTATTGGCTGCAAGTCATGTTTTTGGGCAATTTTTGCTGCAGTTTGCGCATTCATACCGGTAATAGCTATGGTGTAGTTAAAATATTTTGTAATAGCAGAACCTAATATGCCATCAAACTTCTCACACACCTTCGGGCAATTTGTAACATTAATCGCGGCAACACGCCCCTCCTTATTTGCTATTGTTCCAAGTGCAACATAAACGGGCCTTTTTGTAATAAGACAATGCTCTTCGGTGCAATCTCCCGCTGCCCAGATATTTTCTATATTTGTTCGCATTGAGTTGTCTGTTTCAATGCCGCCCGTTATGCCGATTTTTACACCTGCATCTTTTGCTAAAGTTACATTTGGTCTTACACCGATAGCAATAACGCAAAAATCTGCCTCAAGCTCAAGCCCGCTTTTTGTTTTTAGTTTTATAAATTTTCCTTGTTCATCGGCAAAAAACTCTTCAACCTCTTGATTGAAGTACATATCAACCCATTGCTTGTCGCGCTCAAGGATGTGATTTTTTATCATATCGCTAAATTCACTGTCAAAAATTTTCATCATTCTGTCTGAATTTTCAACAAGCGTGACGCTTATGCCGTTTTCAACAAAAGCCTCAATAAGCTCTATTCCAATATATCCGCCGCCTATTATGATTACTTTTTTGGCTTCTTGCATAGCTTCTTTTATTTTTATACCGTCTTGAATTTTTTTAAGGTAATAGACTCCGTCTATATCGATATTTCTTATATTTGGTCTGATAAGTTCAGCACCTGTGCATATTACAAGCTCGTCATAGCTTATTTCTTTATTATTTGCGATTATACATTTTTTCTCGGGGATAATTTTTTCCACTTTATGTTCAAGAAAAATATTTATCCCTTGTTTTTCAAAGTCTTCGGGCGTTCTTATGATGAGTTGATTAATATTTTTTACCGTTCCCTCTATAAAATACGGAAGTCCGCAAGCGCTGTATGAAATAAGGTTTTCATCAGTATAGAGTTCAACTGTATTCTCGGGGTTCATCCTTTTTGCTTTTGCTGCTGTTTTTGGGCCTGCTGCGCCGCCGCCGATAATTACTATTTTTTTCATGTTATTATGATGCAAAAGGTTTTTAAAAAATGCATCTTACAGGTGGGCAATATAAAGGTAGAAAAATAATCACTCCAAAGGGTGTGCGTCCAACTCTTTCTAATGTCAGAGAGAGCGTGTTTAATGTTTTATACTCTTATATGGGTGATTTTTCGGGTAAAAAATTTCTGGATTTGTTTTTAGGCAGCGGCATCATGACCCTTGAAGCTCTATCAAGAGGTTTTGAAACATTGTCTTTTGAGATAGATTCATCGGTTATAAACATTGCAAAACAAAATCTAAAAGACCTCAGCACTGACACTAAAATTATAAAATCAGATTCTCTTAAATATAATTTTAAAAAAGACTCTAAATTTGATGTAATATACGCTGACCCGCCATGGGATTATTCTTATAGCAGGATATTTGAGATATGTCAAAACCTGCTTTTGCCTGATGGGGTTGCTATAATTGAATGTGATAAAAAGAAAAAGCCCGATGTTATAAGGGAACTTGGGAAATTCACTTCATCGGAACTTTTTAAAGAAAAAAATTATGGTCGTTGTTGTCTTTTGTTTATAAGATTATGTAGATGATGTTACATCATCATTGTCAACGTAGTTTGAAATATTTGTCGGTTGAAATTTGGGGTGATTTTCTTCCATTTCTTCAATTTCTGTGTCAACGCCATAGGCAGCAATTTCTGCGTTTGTTACTCTGCCGTCACCGTTTTGGTCAATTTCACTAAAGTGAGCAAGGACTTCCTCAAGTTGTGAGCCTGCAGACGAACTGTAGCATAACTGCATAAGTTCTTGATAGCTAAGACCCTTTTGTGAGAGCTGATTTGTATATTGCTGTATATCTGTTGCACTTATTTTGCCATCGCCGTCAGCATCAATACTTGAGAAGTTTTGTGACAAATAGCTTTGAAAGCTCACATTTAAGTTGTTTTTATTTACTTCGTCGGACGGATTAACAATTTGTTCAAGCGTTAAGCCGCCTGATGCTCCGGCGCTTAGTACCGCAAAGTTGTTTGTAAGTCCGTATATGGCTTGTGCCATAAGTGCTTGTCCGCTTAATCTTGTACTCATAATCTAACCTCATTAATAACCTATAATAAAATTAATGATTTTTTTTAAAAAAGAAAACAACCTTTTAGATGAGATGACTTGTTTGTAGTTTTTATAAGTTGTAAAATATTTCTATGGCTGAAAAAAGACAATTTCTAGGAGTTATGTTTGAGTGCTGTCATGTATATGGCAGGATTTACAAAAATAAAGAGGGCACTTTTTATGAAGGAAAGTGCCCCAAGTGCTTAAAAAGTGTTCGTGTTAGGATAGGGAGTGGAGGGGTAAGTAGTAGATTTTTTAAGGCGTTATAGTTATTCTGCAAATTTTATGGCGCCATCAGCATCTCTTTGAATTTCTCCGTTAGAATCACATACAAGTTCCGGGAGTTTAACCTCGCCATAAACGACATTTGGGTCTTTTATGCCGTTTAATTCGCATATTTTAGCTAGATATTGATTGTAATCTTCGCTATATAATTTTATACCGTCAACGTGGTTTGCTATTATTCTTGAAAGACAATCGTCAGGCCCTTGTCCCCAAGGGTCAATCGCAACAGTTGTGTAGTTTTCTTTTTTTTCTTCTTTCTTTTCTTCTTTTTCTATCGGCTCGGTGTTAAGCACTGTAGCTGCTTCATAGACGCTATCAAGCAACAAGGATGACTCATCTCTTGATAGTTCACCATTTCCGTCCCTGTCTACAAGGCTTCTTAGTTTATTTGCGCTTTCACTGTTATCGATAATATATCCTTTATCGGTAGCAACAGCTGTAAAATAATCAACCGGTATAGATTCTGTGTCTTTTGAGCCCATAATAACGTCATTATAATGCTCTATAAAACTTTCTTTGGATTCAAAAATACTTTTGTCGCTCTCTGATGCTTTTGCATCTTCAAAGGCGGCTTTTGCTTTTTCTTCAAATTCTTCTCTTATTCCCATGGCATCCAATATGCCGTTTAGGTTGTTATTAACATTACTGCCCATTTCCATAACCTTTCTTTGTCATCCTAATCTTTTATCGGATAATACTTGAATTTGCTTTATACTTTGTTAAGAAGTATTAAAAAAGCACCCTTTAAAGGGGTGCTTTTTTTATTGTTTATTTTTTTTATTTCAACGCCTGTTCAAGATTGTAAGCCGCTCTTAGAATTGTTGATTCATCCAAGTTTTTGCCTATAATTTGTAAACCTATAGGCATTTTTTCGCTATCAAATCCGCAAGGAGTGCTAAGTGCAGGTGCTCCGATGAGGTTAGCACTGATTGTTGCAATATCTGTCAGATACATTGCAAGCGGGTCTTCGTTACGAGAACCTATGTCAAACGCTGTTGTAGGACATGTTGGTGAAATAAGCACATCAACATCTTTAAACACATTGTCAAAATCATTTTTAACAAGACGTCTTAACTGTTGAGCTTTTTTGTAGTAAGCATCATAATATCCGCTTGATAGAGCGTAAGTTCCAAGCATTATACGTCTTTTAACTTCATCTCCAAAACCTTCGGCACGAGTTTTTGTGTACATTTCAAGAAGATTTTGAGCGTCTTTTGTTCTGTAACCGTATCTGACACCGTCAAAACGCGCCAGATTTGAACTTGCTTCAGCTGTTGCAACGATGTAGTAAATACCTATTGAATATTTTAAAAGAGGAAGAGAAACCTCTTTAATTTCTGCGCCGAGTTTTTTGTAAACTTCAATAGCGTTTTCAATTGATTTTCTTACATCATCGCTGACACCCTCTGCCATAAGTTCTTTAATGACTCCGATTTTAAGACCTTTGATGTCATTTTTTAAGGTTTTGTTAACGTCTTCAACTTCAAGTTTAAGTGATGTTGAGTCCTTTTCATCCCAGCCTGCAATTGCCATGTAAAGATTTGCAATGTCCTCTACGCATCTGCCAAAAGGCCCTATTTGGTCAAGGGAAGAAGCAAAAGCTATCAACCCGTAGCGAGAAACTCTGCCGTATGTAGGTTTAAAACCGTTAATACCGCAAAAACTTGCAGGAAGTCTGATACTGCCGCCTGTGTCTGAACCAAGAGAAACCGTTGCTTCATATGCAGCAACAGAGGCTGCAGAACCGCCTGAAGAGCCTCCGGGGACTTTGTTCAGGTTGTGAGGGTTTCTTACAATTTTAAAAGCTGAGTTTTCATTACTTGAACCCATTGCAAACTCATCAAGGTTTGCCTTGCCTATAATCGGTACAAAGTTTTCTTTTAATTTTTTTGTAACAGTGGCGTCAAACGGTGAAACAAAATTTTCTAAGATTTTTGAGCTTGCAGTAGTTCTTGAACCTATCATGTTCATATTATCTTTAAGTGCAAGAGGAATACCTGCCATTATAGGTAGCTCTTCGTTTTGTGCAATTTTTTGGTCAACTTTTTTTGCAGTCTCAATCGCCTGTTCTTTTGTCAGGGAGTTATAAGCCCCTATTTTATCGTCTTCTTTTTCTATTTGTTTAAATGTTTCTTCAGTTAGTTCAACTGCGCTTATTTCTTTGTTTAGAAGCGCTTTTCTTTGTTCAACTGCGGTTTTTTTCAATAATTCCATTGATGTGCTCCACTAATTTGTATTACAATTATTTTATGTCAAACAAAGTTAAAGGCAAATGCGGCGAAGATAAAGCGGCAGATTTTTTAATAAAAAAGGGTTTTAAAATTTTAGTGAGAAATTTCAGATACTCAAGATACTCTGAAATAGATATAATTGCTAAAAAGGACTCTATTTTATACTTTGTTGAGGTTAAATGCAGAACAAATACATCTTTTGGGGTCCCGTTTGAAGCTATAACAAAATCTAAAATTGAAAAAATAAAAAAAGGTGTAAGTTATTTCATAGCTCAAACGCATGAAAATTTTTCTTCATACAGATTAAGTGCGATTTCAATCTTGGGTGAAAAAATAGATTTTGTAGAAAATATTTTACAGTAGCAAAAAAATTTTTTCTCAAGTTTTGTACACTGGTCTGATTTTTTAAGGTAACTATAAAATGATTAAAATATTTGGGTTGTCTCTTGGCAGCAATTTTCCATCTTTAAAAACCAATAAAACAAACTTAAATAAAAGTGTTCCTAATTTTTTTGTAAACAGCACAAATTTAAAACCGCTTGCATCTGATACAATAAGTTTCACAAGTCGAAAAAAACAAAAAGAAAAACTTAGTGATAAATTAGGTGCTTTACCCGTGCAGTCAAGCATTAGAGATGCTGATGATAAGGTAATGCATGAAAAAGAAAGAACTATAACAAATGTTTTGGCCCACAGAATATCAAGAGAGGCTTCATATGATACCAAGCGGCTTGAAATCACCCTAAAGCAATCTCTTGATTCGCTTATGCCGGAAAATAACAAAAGTTGTGACAGAGAACATCCTATATACAATCTTGAGTTTAGAACCAAAGGTGCAAATTCAATCAGAGAAAAGGCAACTCAGAAATATTTGTTTTCAAAAGAAGCCGTAATTAACAGACTTGGAGATATAATCGGCGCAAGAATTATTCTTGGTGACAATTCGAAAAACAGTGCCGACCTTATCGTTGACGAACTTATTGAGATTGTTAAAGAAGGCAGATTAAAAATAACAGAAGTAGAAAACCACACCCCGCATGACAAAAAATTTCAATATGTAGGACAAACCAAACTTCACAAGCTTGCGCAGGCTTCATCCGACAGGTTTGGTATCTTTGTAAATGAAAAAAGCGTGAGAAATGAAACCGGCTACACGGCTGTACACCTTTCTGTAGCTTTTCCTGACGGTTACAGAGGCGAGATACAAATTTTAGGACGAGATGTTGCTGTCTTAAAAGAACTTGAAGATATTCCATACAAAATACTTCAAGGTAAAAGTGTTAATCCGGAATATCATAAAATAGTAAGTATTTTAGAGCCGTTGTGTCCTATTAGTGACAATCCCAATGACCCTGAAAATATAAAAAGAGCAAAGCTTAAAAAAGAGTTTATAGCCTATACTGCTGCGGCTTATAAATACGAGAGAAATAAGGTGAATTTGAACAAAAGAAGAGATTTGATTCCTTATTTTTTGACTTTGGGCGAGTTCGCACAGTCACAAAGGAGAAAAATCCACCTTCCGCTTGATATGGATTTTAATAACTTATACAGATTAAAAACTTCTGCAGACTATAAGATAAAACAATCATCAAACTAATAATTTTACTTGAATATTCCTTAATTTTGTAGTATGAAAATAGTGTATTCACTCACAAAATGTAAGGATTCAAAATGGTAAAAAAACTTATTACACAAGACACCAGAATGTTCTTGACAGGAAACGAAGTTATAGCCTATGCGGCTAATGCTGCAGAGGCTGAGTTTATGTATGGTTATCCCATCACTCCTCAGAACGAAATTATGCACACTTGGTGCAAATTGCTTCCTAAAACAGAAGCAGGCTTCTTGCAAACAGAAGATGAAATTTCTGCCGGTTTTTCTACAATCGGTGGTATTTTAGCGGGCAAAAGAGCATTTACCGCTACAGCAGGCCCGGGTAATGTTATTATGCAAGATGCTCAGAGCATGGCTGAGATGATGAGAATACCTTTTGTATGTGCAGTAATGCAAAGAGGCGGCCCGTCAACAGCGACTGTTATTTACGCTCAACAAGAAACAAGACTTACATGTTTTGGCGGTAACGGTGAAGGTTTTAGAATTGTATACTCTACTGCGGGACACCAAGACCTGTATGATTACATGATTAAAGCATTTAATACCGCTTGGAAGTACAGATTCCCTACATTTATGTTGGCTGATGGTTACCAAGGTAAAATGAGAGAACCTGTTACATTGTATGACCCTGCTTCTCGCGGCATTAAGATGGTTCCTGTTGAAGCTACTTTGGGTGGTGCAAACGGTACAAGACCGGTTAACCATATCAGAAATACATTTAACCTTGAAGAAGAACTTATGGAAGTTCTTGATAAATACCAAGAAGAATTCGACAGAATTTCTCCTGAAATTGAAGAATACCTCGAATACAAAGCTGATGACGCTGAAATTCTTATCATCGCTCATGGTATTGTTGCAAGGTCTGCAATGACAGCTGTTGATGAATTAAGAGCAAAAGGTATAAAAGCAGGTTTATTCAGACCTATTACACTTCGTCCTCTTGCTGTTAAACCTCTAAGAGCAGCAGTTGCGCGTGCTAAGCAAGTGCTTTTCACAGAATCTGCAAACGGTCAACTTGCTCAAATGGTTCTTGAAAAAATCTACGGATTACAAACACCTTATTCAACTCTATTTAAAATGGGCGTCGGCGTTACAGGTGACGACATTGTTCAAAAAGTTGAATCTATGGTTAAAGAACCTGCAACAGTGTAGTTTTTAGAATAGAAAAAGAGGAAAAAATAAATGATAGAAATGTTAGAAAAAGGACCAAGATTGGCAAAAGCTCAAAATGCCGAAGTTGGTGCATCTAAATTCTGCCCCGGTTGCGGGCATGGCATGATTTTAAAAACTCTTGCCCAAACTATTGATGAACTTGAGCTAAATGACAAAGCAGTATTTGGTTGTGATATCGGATGTTCATTGTTATCTTGGAATTATATGAACGTAGATACGGTTCAAACTCACCACGGTCGTACAACCCCGGTAATTTACGGTGTAACAAGAGCTAATCCTGATTTGGTAGGTATTGCATATATGGGCGATGGCGGCGGTCTTGCTATCGGTTCTCAGCACCTGGTAAACGCTGCGGTAAGGTCAGAAAACCTTTTGATTATTGTTGCAAACAATACTAACTACGGTATGACAGGCGGTCAGATGTCACCTACAACAATGCCCGGTCAAAAAACAGAAACAACTCCCTATGGTCGTGATTGCGACGTTACCGGCAGACCTGCAAAAGGTGCTGAAATGGTTGCTTCAATTGCTGACCCTGAAAAGTCATTTGTTGCAAGAGCTTCTGTTTCTAACTTGAGAAAGTTAAAAGCAACATTTAAAAAAGCTCTTAAAAATGTTGATATGGGCGGTTTCTCATTCGTCGAAGTTCTTTCTGTATGTCCTTTGAACTGGAGAACAAACAATGTTCAAACTTGGGACAGATTAAAAACTATGGAAGAGTTCTTTGAAGTTAAAGATTTCGTTCAAAGAGAAGGATTGGAGTAAAATTATGGCAAGAACAAGAATAGTTTTAGCAGGTGAAGGCGGACAGGGCGTTCAAAGTATAGCAAAAATCCTTGTTGAAGCCGGTTACGAAGCAGGTAAAGAAATTCTTTACATACCTAACTTTGGTGTAGAACAAAGAGGTGGTGTTTCAATTGCATTTTGTCAAATAGCTGATGAGAAAATTGGTGAACCAAGATTTTCAAAAGGTGACATAGTTATTATGTTGTCTGATAGAGCTATCGACAGATGTACTACATATGTTAATGAAAACTCAACAGTAATATATGATTCTTCGGTTTGCTCAAAAAAACCGGAATGCAAAGCAAAGAATATTATTTCCGTTGAAGCAAATAAAATAGCAAATGAACAGTTGAGCGCAAGGGTATTTAATATCATTGTTTTAGGTGTTTTACTCAGTGCAACAAATGTTCTTAAATTGTCTGATATCAAGAACGCTATGGAAATGGCTCTTGGTAAGAAATTTGACGCTAAACCCGAATTGAGAGACTTGAACTACAAAGCTCTTGAAATGGGTATGGGCTTAATAGAGAAAGCAGGTGTATAAAATGACAAAAACACATAAAGCAATAACAGTTGAAAATGTTGCAAAAGGAAAAGCAGACTGGCATTTGTATACTGACTACTGCAAGGGTTGCGGTCTTTGCATAGTTAAATGTCCTAAAAAATGCTTAAATTGGTCAAAGGAAGTAGGTATATACCAAACTCCTGCTGTTGAGCCCAACCCTGAAGAATGCATCGGATGTGGTACATGTGAACTTGTTTGTCCGGACAATGCAATTCGTGTAGAAAAAAAGTAACCGATATTACTTTTTAAAACAAATAAAACACCCTGCAAATAGAAGTTTTGCAGGGTGTTATTTATATTTATGAAATTTATTATGCGTCAAATGCTGATACGATAGGAGTATTTGTTGTATTGATTGCTATTTGATTTATATAGAGAAAAGTCCAGCTAAACATTACTGTTGTTAATACTAATATCGAACAAAGCAGATAGTTTGTAAATCTATTTTCGTTCATATTCTACCACCTTAATTTTTATTATTTACCAAGAGAACTATGCTACACAAGATACGCTTGTTACACTGCTGCCTGCTGATGCCATTGTTCCTGCAGCTTCTGCTCCGCCGCCAGTGTATGCCATGGTTCCAAGGGTTTCTGTGGGAACTGATTGAATTGGGTTGCTTACTGCTGCAAATTGTGCATTAAGTTCTTCGGGTGAATAATCAAATGGGTTAACTTGTGGTTTTTCGGGTTCTTTCTTTTTAAGAAGTTCGTCATTGTTTGCTTTTGGTGCTTCATTTTTTGGGTTTAGAACAAAACCTCTGTTTGATGCTCCTAATGTTGATGCTGCGCTTAAACCTAGACACATAATTTTATCTCCTTTTAAAATTTCTTGTTTTTTAATTCTTACACTTATATAAAAACAATATAAAAAGTGTAAATTCAGTATATACTCATTTTGTTACAATACTTAACATTAAATTTCTAAAAATTCCTAAAACACATATATATTGGCTATTTTGACAAAGGTAGATTTTTAAGGCAAAAAATATTTTGTTCATTTTTTATATACTTGGAGTCACCATGAGCCTAAATTTTTGTGCAAATTTAAAAATAGACAAAAGTGTTTATCAAAGAATTCCTCCAATTCATACTGAGGGCTATCCTGATGCTGTAATAGAAGAATATCGCAAGTTTCTCGAAATACCCAAAATTAAACAAATAAGCGAGGGTGACACAATTGAGCTTAAGGCTTCGGGTTATTGTGCCAAGGGCTTTGCCTTTAAAATTAATTTTATATGCGCGAGCAATCCTAAAAAAACCATTAAAGACGCCGGTGTCTATAATTCAAAAAATGAAGCTAAAGTAAGAACAATGGATTTGGTGCAGCAAACTTGCCAGTTTCTTTGTGAAAAATATAACCTGAAATATAATTCAATATCAGGCCGAAGAAACCCGATAAGAGTACTGGTTGATAGTATTAAATCAGGCACAATAGGCTAAGAAATGTATGTAGGTGCGTTTTTTGGACTTTTGCCTTTAATTATATTGTGATAGTATGCATACGTCATGGGCGGGTCGTTTTTTAATATTTCACAGTCTTTTATCTTGCCTATAAAAATAGTATGCGTATTTGTTTCGCTTGTGTTTATAACTTTGCATAAAATATAAGCGCATGCATCTTCACAAACGGGCAAACCGTCTTTTATAAAGTATTTTGTATTTTCAAATTTGTCAAAATCTCTTGAGCTTCTGAAGCCAAAAGTTCCTATTGTAAGAGGGTTAATATTCTCGGGAAGTACGCATATTGAAAATTCCCCGCATTCTTTAATTTTTTCATTTGTATAGTTGTTATGATTAATGCTAACAGCTATTGTTGCGGGTTCTGCAGTAATTTGCATGGCAGAATTTGCAACACATCCGCAAAATTTGTCGTTGTTTTTTGTGCAAACTATATACATGCCGTATGAAATTTTATTTAGTGCAGTTTTATCCATTTTTACTCCTTTTTATAAAATTATATATTATTGTCAAAAAAAGTAAAATAAAAGCCTGCAAATGCGCAGGCTGATTGTGTTAATATGTATTTAGGGTTGTTAGGTATCTTTTTATACCAATTTAAAACTCCTAAATTAGTGTATTTGCTACAATTTTTATTTTATTTGAAAAAATCTTTACATTTGTTTACGGAGAATAGTTTTCGGTTATATTCTCTTGTGTTATTGTCCCGCTGTCAAAGAGCATTTGCACTTGAGCTATATTGTATCTTATTATTGAATTCACAAGCTCAATTCTTACTCTTGTTTTAAAAGTTTGCGCTTGTATAACATCAATTAATATCCCCTCACCTGCATCAAGCCTAAGTTCAGATAGCTCTACACTATCAAGAGCATATTTCATTTGACCCCTTGATATTGCTATTCTGTCTTTGGATATTTTCGATTCATAATAGGATTTTAGAATATTTTCTTTTATATCTCTTAATGATTGCTCTAAATCTACAAGGCTTTTGTCAATCTGAGCCTGTTTTGCTTTTGCCTCCGTTATCGTACCAAAGCCGCTATTTTTACCCAGATTTATATCCATATATCCCCCGACAATTGTCGCAGGGCCAAGTCCTGCTGCCGCTGTTCCTTGCCATTGTTGTTGAATAAGTACCCTTGGTTTTGGAACAAACTGCGTGTAAATCATTCTTTTTTCGTCTTTGAGAGCTTTTATTTGCGAGCGTATTTTTTTAATGTCTTCTCTGTAAAGTGATGCTATTTCAAATAATTCATCTATGCTTTTTGTGCTATCAACAAGCATATACTCTTTTGCTTCAATTTCAATCGGCATAAGGCAAGTTGTAATTTCTATCCCCATAATATTAGCCAGTCGTGCTTGAGAATAACGAAACTCTTGAATGGCATCAAGCAGGCTTTGTTTGGCTTGTGCCAGTTCCGTTTTAGAGCGAATAACATCAAATTTTGTTCCAAGTCCGGAATTTAGGAGATTTTCCGTCAATGTAAGCTGTGCGTGCCGCTCTTTATAATTTTTTTGATAAATTTCGATATTTAATTTTGCGCGTAAAAGCTCGTAATAATATTTTGTACAATTTAGAAGCACTTCACTTCTTGTGTAGTTAAAGTTGTGCCTGCCTGCAAATTTTAAATTTTTCTTTGCCAATGCTTCAAAAATTTGTTCACCGCCCTTTGTTAGTTGATGACCCGCGTTAAGTGTTACAGACAAGGCAAGTTCGTTGAATCTGTCAACTAGCGCTGCACCTACTAATACTTGACCGCTATAGTAAATAGAGTACCCTGTAGTACCAAGGCTGGGCAGAAAATTTGTGAGTGCGTTTCTGTATTCCCATTTGTCTTTAATATAACTGTAATCCGCACTTTTTAGATAGAAGTTGTATAACAAAGCAATTTCAATACATTCTTTTAAATTTACATAAACAGGGTTCTCGTCAAGGTAGCTTTTTAGCTCGTATTCTATGTTTACGTCCTTTAGGCACTCGTCAAAAGTAGTAAAAAGGTCAATAGTCTTGTCTGCTTGCTGTTCTTCAGCAAAGCAATAAGATACTTGATTAAAAATAAATACTATTAAAAAAAGCATTGCGCAGACTTTTTTCATAGTTAAAAGATTAATTAAAATTTTAATAAAAAATAATAGGCTTTATGGGCTAATACTTTTGTGATAAATTATTTTTGTAGTTAAAATTTTTTGAGGATAAAATGGATAATTCGCAAACCCAAAACATGGCAACAACCTATGACGCCAGAGAAATAGAAACAACTATCTATAAATTCTGGGAAGAAAATGAGTGTTTTAAGGCTGATTCAAAATCAAAAAAAGAACCTTACTCAATTGTAATCCCGCCGCCAAACGTCACGGGTGTTTTGCATATGGGTCATGCGCTGGATGGTACCCTGCAAGATATTTTAACAAGATATCACAGAATGAGAGGCTATGAG
This sequence comes from Candidatus Gastranaerophilales bacterium, assembly GCA_944323335.1. Classification (GTDB taxonomy): domain Bacteria; phylum Cyanobacteriota; class Vampirovibrionia; order Gastranaerophilales; family Gastranaerophilaceae; genus Galligastranaerophilus. The sequence goes on along the minus strand of CALUSB010000011.1, from coordinate 3,364 downwards.
GCTCTTTGGCTGCCGGGCTGCGACCATGCGGGTATTGCTACTCAAAATGTTGTTGAAAAACACCTTGCAAAAGAAGGTAAAACCCGTCATGATTTAGGCAGAGAAGAATTTGTTAAACTCACTTGGGATTGGGCAAACGACCACAAGGGCAAAATTCTTGGTCAGTTTAAAAAGCTCGGAGCGTCTTTTGACCTTTCTCGTGCCCGTTTTACACTTGATGAGGGTTGTTCAAAAGCGGTTAAAAAAGTGTTTGTTGACCTTTATAATAAAGGTTTAATATATAAAGGCGCATACATTGTAAACTGGTGCCCCAGATGCCAAAGTGCCATTTCCGATATTGAAACTCAATACGAAAATGAAGACGGCAAACTTTGGGAGATTTCATATCCTCTAAAAGATGAAATGGGTGCCATAGTAATTGCTACAACTCGCCCTGAGACTATGTTTGGCGATGTTGCGGTTGCAGTTAACCCTAATGATTACAAATATAAAGATTTAATAGGCAAGAAATGTGTTCTTCCTCTAACGGGAAGAGAAATTCCGATTATAGCGGATGAATATGTCGATAAAAGCTTTGGTACGGGCGCTCTTAAAATTACTCCTGCGCATGACCCTAATGACTTTGAAGTAGGTAAGCGCCACGGCTTAAAATCAATAAAAGTAATTGATGAACAAGGTAAAATGATAGCTTGTCCCGAGGTTCACCCCGAGCTTCACGGAAGAGACAGATATGACGCACGTCAGCGCACATTGAGAATGTTAAAAGACCATCAGGTTTTGGTTAGAATTACCGACCACCCGCATGCCGTGGGCAAGTGCCAGCGCTGTAATACTACAATTGAGCCCCTTTTATCAGAGCAATGGTTTGTTAAAATGGAGCCTCTTGCCCGCGCTGCAATTGAAAAAGTAAAAGACGGTTCTATAAAATTTGTTCCCTCTCGCTGGGAGAAAAACTATTTGATGTGGATGGAAAACATTCGCGATTGGTGTATTTCTCGTCAATTGTGGTGGGGACATCAAATACCTGCTTATTATCATAAAAAAACAGGTGAGATGGTTGTAGCTCTTGAAAATCCTGACCCTCAAAACTATACTCAAGACACAGATGTTCTTGATACTTGGTTTTCATCAGGTTTGTGGCCCTTTGAAACTATGGGATGGCCCGACACTGAAAGTGATGACTTTAAGAAATTTTACCCTACAACAACTCTTGTAACAGGCTTTGATATTATATTTTTCTGGGTTGCTCGTATGATTGCCATGGGGCTTGAGTTTACAAAAGTTCCACCGTTTTCAACAGTTTATATCCACGGTCTTATTCGTGACGAAAACGGTCAAAAGATGTCAAAATCAAAAGGTAATACTATTGACCCTGTAGAAATTATAGAAAAATACGGCTGTGATGCTATGCGCTTTACGCTTACTTCACTATGCACATACGGCGGTCAGGACATCAAGCTTTCAAACGAAAGATTTGAGTACGGCAGAAACTTTGCAAATAAAATCTGGAATGCTTCAAGATTTGTGCTTATGAATTTAACAAAAAGCGGCAAAGAGCTTGAATTAGACCTAAATAATCTTACAATTGCCGATAAATGGATTTTAAACTCTTTAAATAACGTGGTTAAAGAGGTAAATGATAATATTAAAAACTATCGTATAGGAGAAGTAGCTTCAATTTTATATGATTTCTTCTGGAATTACTACTGTGACTGGTATGTAGAACTTTCAAAAATTGAGAAAAACGAGCCCGTGTTAACTTATGTGCTTGAACAATCTCTAAAACTTCTGCATCCTATAATGCCGCATATTACAGAGAAAATCTGGCAGATGATGCCCGTTGATAAAAAGGAAATTGCCATAATGAAGAGCGATTTTCCTCAATACAAAGAAGAACTTGTCTTTGATACCGAAGCAAAGCAGATGGAAATAGTTTTTGACGCCATAAAATCTCTTAGAAATCTAAGGGCTGATTTTAATATACCCGTAGGCACTAAAATTAATATTAAAATCGACGGCTCAAAAGACTTGTTTGGTAAAATTATCCCATATATCAAGCGCCTTGCACGTGTTGAAGAGGTTGAATTTGTTGATGGTGCAGCAGATAGTAAGCACTGTGCGTACTGTACCGTTGCAGATACAAAAATTATCGTTCCGCTTGAGGGGTTAATTGATATTCAAAAAGAAATTGAAAGACAAAACAAGAAAATTCAAAAATTTGAGGCTGAAATGAACTCGCTAAATGGCAGATTAAAAAATGAAAAATTTGTACAGTCTGCACCTAAGGAAGTAGTTGAGCAAACTCGCCAGAGGGTAGAGGAGATAAAATCAGAAATTTCAATAATTCAAGAACTTATTGACAAATTATCATAACAAAATTGCCCCGATTTTACGGGGCAATTTTTTAGATTTAGTTGCAGCCGCAAGCTTTTTGAACAGTACATTCGCAATCGCATGGGAAATGTGGAACCATGCAGTATTTTACAAGTTTTTTCATTTTTCTTTTCTCTGCGCGGTTAAATCTGTTAAAGCATTTGATTTGGTCTTTGCAAAGTTGTGCTTTTATTTCTTTTGAGAAGCACTTGTACTGTTCTTTTGCGTCTTTTCTAATTTCTTTTAATTCTTCTTTTTGTTCTCTTATTTCAGAATTAGAAGCGCATTGGTTAATCATCTGACAAAGTTTATTTTGTCTTGTTTTTGCTTGGTCATGGAGAATTTGCATTTGATTTTTGTATTTATCATAAATGCAATCAACTGCGCTGTCTTGTTGAGGGCTTAGGCAGAGAACTTTTTTCATTTTTGCAAATTCATTGTCAAAGAAGCATTTGTTGTCCTCTTTAATGCTATCTTCGCAAGCTTTTTCCTTGCAAGGTTTTTCGCATTTTTTCTCTTCGCATCCTTTAGGCGGATTGTACTGTTTGCAACCTTTTTCGCAAGGTGCTTTTACTTTGTTTGTGTCACATGGAACGCTGCATGGGGCTGCTAGCGCGCTATGGCATACAAATACTGTTGCTGCAAGCAGAAGTAAAGTTTTTTTCATAGTTTTCCCTTTCTTGAGTATAGTTTAAATATTATCCGAATTTTGTTTTTTTAAAAAACCCGAAAGGCTAAGGACATATGGGTGATAATTTTTTTAAAAAAGTATTTGACGGGAAAATATGTTCTTGTTATATTAAATAAGCAATATGATTTGCGTCTGTAGCTCAATTGACAGAGCAGGGCGATGGCAAGCGGCGAAGTCCGCACAAGCTACCTGCTGAGCGAAGACAAAACTGAAAATTTAATACAATTTGCGTCTGTAGCTCAGCAGGTAGAGCACTCCCCTTTTAAGGGATAGGTCATGCGTTCGAATCGCATCAGACGC
>CALUSB010000010.1 GCA_944323335.1 Candidatus Gastranaerophilales bacterium | reverse complement strand
GAATTTGGAGGAAGCGGAGGCGGAGGCGGAGGAGTAGTAGGTGACTCCTTTGAACAAGGCTCAGGAGGTAACGGCTCAAGTGGTTATTTGAGGATAAGGTGGGATGCAAGTGAGCAGGAGTAGCGAACAATTAGTGCACTTGTGTGCACTTTGTGAGCACTCCTGCTCCATAAGGTGTGTGAGCATAGGCACGGCAAACGATGAGTTTGGCGGGCATATGCAAACCGTTCCAAGGCGACGTGGAAATCGAAGATTTCCTCAGGAGCAAGTGAGCAAGAGTAGCGTTCGAACTTCACAGGTTTAGTATCTTTTTGGGGGCTCCAGAGTTAATCTAACTTATCCCCCATTTTTTTTATTTAATATTAAATACAAACAAGGTGTCACAAGAAGTGTAGCACATACTGATGTAATTAGTCCAAAAATTATAGCAACCGCAAGAGATGAAAACATTGGGTCGCGCCCTATCCAAAGTGGGAGCATGCCGCCTATTGTTGTAACTGCGGTTAAAAATATAGGCGTAATTCTGCTTCTTGCTGCTTTTTGCAGAGTTAAAAGCATATTGTCATTATCGTTCTTTGTCTCTTTTAGTATGGTATCAAGAAGCACGACAGCGTTATTTGTTGCTATGCCTACAAGGCAAATGTAAGCAAGAAATGTCATAAAACCAAATTCGCTATGCGTTATTAAAAGCCCTATATTTGCTCCGCTAAGCGCCATAAGTGCACTTAAAAGTATAATAAAAGGGATTTTATATGAATTAAAATACCCTATTAAAAGCAAAAGTATTATACCAAAGGCAATTGGGATTTTTTGTGCTATAGACTTGTTGCCTTTTTTAGAGTTTTCAACACTTCCGCCCACTTCCCAACCGTAGCCGAGAGGATATTTGATGTTATCAAGATATGGTTTCATTGTTTGTATTACTTTATGTGCCGTAGTTTTCTCATTATCAATATAGCCTTGCACAGTTACTGTTAAAAAGCCGTTTTTCCTAAAAATTTGCGGGTAGTCAAACTCAAGTGACACCTGTGCGCTTTGCGAAAGAGGCATAGTGGTATTGTAAAGAGATGAAAACACCCCTATTGTACCTATTTTGTCTATATTATCCCTTGAAGTTTTATTTAGGCGGTAAATAATCGGTATTTTTGTTCCGCCTCTTCGATAGGAGGATACTTCATACCCGCTAAGCCCCGATTGTAGGGCATTTGCAATATTTTCATTTGTTATACCGTATCTTGAAGCACTAAATTCATCTACATTGATTTTTATTTTGGGTACTTTTACTCCCCAGTCATCTTTTACAAGTATGACGCCATCTATTTCTCTTAATTTAGTCTGCACTTGGCGCACAATTTTAAAAAGTTCATCTTCACTGCTGCCAAAAATTCTTATCTCAACGGGCGCGTCATAAGGCGGACCTAAGGGGACTTTTCTTACTATGGTATTAGAATTTGCAAAAGTTTCATCGCAGTAGTTTTGAACATCTTTTACAAGTTTTGTGACAACTTTTCTGTTATCCGTATTTACAAGAATCATTCCGTAGTTGCTTTTTATAGGTTCAGGGCTGGCTGACAGTACATATCTTGGAGCTGAAGTTCCTGCATATGTTGAGAAATTTTTCACCCCCTTTAGGGTTTTTAGGTATTGCCCCGTTGTTTCAATTATATTTTGAACAACTTTTATGTCCGTGCCTTGTGCAAGATTAAACTCTACTTCAAACATTGCTCTATCCGAGTCGGGGAAAAATATTTTCGGTACAAAAGAAAATGCAACAAAAGAAAGCCCTACAAAAATTATTGCAAAAAATACGGTTCTTTTAGGTGCATTTAGCGCAATTTTAATATATTTTGCCATATATTTTGAGATATTAATTTCTCTAAATTTACCTTTTTGATTTTGATTTTTATAAAATTTTTCAATAAGGTAAGGCAGAAAAGTTACAGATAAAAGCCATGAAATTAAAAGCGCGCTTGTAACAACTTTAAAAAGGCTCGATGTGTATTCGCTTACAGTTGAATTAGCAAGATATATGGGCAAAAACGCACATGAGGTTGTAAGAGTTGAGATTAAAAGCGGGGTTTGAAATTTTTTACATACCTGAATTGCAGCACTTTGGATATCTTGCGAGGTGGTTTTTATTTTTCTTAAAATCCCTTCAGAGATAACGATTGAATTATCTACAAGTATTCCAAGAGAAATAATTAAGGCACTTAGTGAGATTTTATCAAGCCCTATGTTGAGATTTCCCATAACAAAAAATGTGCCGAGTATTGTAACAGGAATAATCGCACCTACGATAAGACCCATTTTTACCCCTAAAATAAGCAAAATAAGCCCTATAACAATGGCTACACTTTGAAACAGGCTGTCTGTAAATTTATCGGTCAGATATTTTACATAATCGGGCTGAAAAGCAGCTATTTGTACATTTATGCCGAGAGGCAGAAACTCTTTTAGCTCTTCTATTCTTTTTTTGACTTCTTTTCCAAATTCAAGTATATTGCCGTTTTCTTTCATTGAAAGAGCCACTATAAGGGCTTTTTCTCCCTTAAATCCCATTATTGTGGCGCTTGGTTCTCTGTAAGTTTTCTCAACGGTTAAAATATCTCCCAGTTTTAGCGTTCCACCGTCTTTTGTAAGTGAAATAGGGGTATTTTTTATGCTCTCAACGCTTTTGTAGTTATCTTGCGTCTGTACAAAAATATACTTATCACCAACAAGTATTTCACCGCTTGGGGTAATGAGGTTTGTTGATGAGAGTATTTTTTGCAGCTCTTGTGCGTTTAGTTTGTACCTTGCAAGTTTAGCGTTGTCATAGTAAAGATAAACAACCTCCTCTTGAGCGCCCAAGACTTCTGCTTTGGCACAGTTTTTTAAAAGCAGAAGCTCGTCTTTTACTTTGTCTGCGTAGTCTTTCAGCTTCCAATAGTCAAATTCTTTGGCGCAAACGGCAAGAACTATACCGAAAACATCCCCGAATTCATCGTCTACGAACGGTACTACTCCTTGCGGCAAGTCACTTTGTGCTCTTTGGACTTTTCTTCTTAATTTATCCCATATAGGCTGCAGGTTTTTATAGGTTTCATAAACATCTACATAAATAACGCTTTTCCCGTTATACGAGCGGCTTTTTATGTCCTCAACTTCATTCATTTGCTCTATTGCGGATTCTATTTTATCCGTAACGTATTCATCAACCTGTTTTGCATTTGCACCTTTATATAGAGTTGTGATGACGGCCGTTCTTATTTTAAACCCGGGGTCTTCGTTTCTTGGAGTGTTGAAGTAGTATGAAATTCCCCCGAGAATAATAATTGAAACAAAAGTAACGAGGAGAAATTTATTTTTTAAGAAAAACTCGGTCAGATTCATTGAAATTTTACCCTCTGTCCCTCTTGCACCTCTTGTGTGCCTTTTGTAATGAGGTAATCACCGCTTTTTATACCGCAGGTTATCTCTATGTTATTGCCCTCTATTTCTCCCGTTTGGACAATATTTTTTTTAACCGTTCCTATACCCTCTTGTCTGTTTTCAATTGTATAAACAACTTTTTGGTTATTTTCTTCAAGTATGGAGTTTATCGGTACAAAGAGCTTTTTTTGGGGTGTTTTTTCAAATACAAAAACGGCACTTGCGCTCATACCGTCTTTAAGGTCTTGGTTTTGCGAGTTTAGCTTTAATCTTACTCTGTAAGATAGTCCCTCAAGGCTTGTTTCACTTATTTCTTTTATAGTGGCGCTAAAAATTTTATCTTTTATAGCGTCTATTTTTATCTTCGCTCCCTGTCCGCGCTTTAGATAGTTGATGTAGTCTTGAGGTACTGATATAAAAGCTTCAATGTCATTATTGCTCTGAAATTTTACGACAGGGTCGCCTGCCCTTAGATATTGTTGCTCGTTTGCAAGTTTTGTTACTATTATTCCGTTTGCCGGGGCAAATATTTTTTCATATCCTGATTGATAATTTATGTAATTGTAGCGCTCTCTTGCGGCTTGAATTTGATAATTAGCGGATTCCATTTTTGTCTTTGCGCTGTCCATGTCATTATCTGAAATACCCCCTGCGGCGTGGAGTTTTTGTATCCTTTCAAAATAATTTTTAGCATTTTCATATTGAATAACGGCATTTGAAAGATTGTATTTGGCTTCTTGCACCTGAATTTTATACAGTGGTGCGTCAAGCTGAGCGATTAATTGCCCAGCTTTTACTTTCTGGCCCTCGTAGGGGAATATTTTTTTGAGTTTTCCCTCGATTTGAAAACTTAAATCGGTAAGCGAGGCGGATTTAAGATAGCCAAAAAATGTCTTTTTTGTAATATCGTTAGCGCAGGTTACAACTGTATATTCAACAGGGCGGATTGTTTCTTGTGTTTCTTTAATACATCCGCACAGGCTAAAAATACAAATAAACCCTATAAAAACAAATATTTTTTTCATCAAAATGATGATAGTACAATTTTTTGCGCTTAGTATTGCCTGTTTAGGCTAAGTGTTTAGGCTCTTGGGTGGGTGCTCTCGTATACTGATTTTAACCTTGCGCTTGATACATGAGTGTAGATTTGAGTGTTTGAAATGCTGGCATGGCCTAATAGTTCTTGTACAATTCTTAAATCTGCACCGTTTTCAAGCATTTTTGTGGCAAAACTGTGCCTAAATACGTGCGGTGTGACTTTTTTTGGGAGTTCTATTTTTTCAACCACTTCATTTAGTGCTTTTCTAATGCTTTGGTTTTGCAGCCTAAAGCCGTTGTAGTTGATAAAAAGCGGCGATGAGGGCAGTTTTTTTGTTTTGCATATAAGGTCAGAGACGTTTTCTATATAGTTTATGAGGCTTTCTTTGGTTCTGTTTGGAATAAGCACTATGCGCTCTTTTGAGCCTTTACCAAGAACTTTTATTTCATTTTGTTCAAGATTTAAGTTTTCATAATTAAGGCCCGAAAGCTCGCTTATTCTCATTCCCGAGACCCATAAAAGCTCAAAAATCACCCTGTTGCGATATCCCGCAGGGGTTTCTATTTTTACGTTTCTCAGGATGTTTTCAACTTCTTCTTCGCTCATAAAATCAGGTAGTGATTTTGGGCGTTTTGGCGCGTGGATGGCGTCAGAGGGGTTGTTTTCTATTATTTCTTCCTGATATAAAAATTTGTAAAAAGCTCTGATTGAGGCGATTTTCCTTGCTATTGTGGTTTTTGTGTAGTTAATTTTTTGAATAAAATAAAGATACTCGCTGAATTTTTTTGTATCAATTTCACCTACATCAAGATTATCCGCCCAAATTAAAAAGGTGTACACATCGCTTAAATAAGCGCGCACTGTGTGGGGCGAAAAGTTTTTTTCACTTTTTAAATATATTTCAAAATCTTCCGTATATTTTTTGGAATTATTATTAACTCCCATAAAATTCCCCGATGTGTCTTTTTTTAATTATACACTTAATTTCAAAAAAATAATATAAATCCCGTATTCTAAAATGTAAAGAATAATATTATTCTTATATTAATTATCCCCGTTTTTGTTATATCATTTAGATATCTTCTCAGAAAGGCTAAAATAAATTGCAGAACAATTTTGACAGTCTTGACAATCTTGATATACAGGTTCGTAAGTCCTCCGTTGTACAAGAACGCGCAGGGCTTGTTGCCGTGTATATGTACAAGCAGTTTCTTGATTTTCAGCAATCAACACAATTTACTCAAGAAACTTTTATTAAGATGCTTGACACTATGCAGTCTGTTCTTGAGTACCTTAAACAGTCTTTTAAAATAAGAAATATCCCGACACAAAACGTATTTTGCGAGATAGATAATTCTCAAACGCTTGCTTGTGTGAATATTTTATGGCACAAAATAACATTCACATCTCGTTTTAATATTTCTCCAAAAGCGCTGCCGCAGGAGGGCAGAGCACCGTTATTTTGCGGAAGAATTTTTGCACTTAACGGCAACTATGCAACAATAATGAAAGGTGCTGATGATTATGAATCACAAATGAAAGCACTTTTGGATAATGAAATAGCATCGCTTTATGTTCCTGCCGAAAAAACCCAAAGTTCTATTATGACAATAAGACACAAAGATAATCAGGAGTTTTTGATAAGCCCTATTGATGCTCCAAGGGAGTTTTTACTGAAAGTTATTGAGCTTGTCTGCGCAGGCGGCCAGTTCCACGAGCAAGGCAGTAAAAAAATATTCTAAAAAAGCCCGCATAGCTTGCGGGCTTTTTTAATGGGTTTAGTTTTGTGCGGAGGTAAGGAGTATAATTCTTTTCATAAATCCTTGTAAGAAAGACATTTTAGGATTTTCTACACTTTCAACAAGGTTTCTTAATTCGCTCTCCAGTTCTGCGCTTCTCGGGTTGTATTCGCACATATCTGGATTGTACTCCCCATAGTTCAAATAATCATTCATAACACTTCAACCTTTCTGCCATATACACTAATATCCTTGTATTTATGTTTTCGTCACATGCTTGATTGAACTTTAGGTTTTGTGTATTTATGTTAAAATTAATTTATGAAAATCGAGTGTAAAAATCTGGATGATACAAAAAGACTTGCCAAGGCATTTGCAAAAAATCTGCCCGACAGCGGCTGCTTTGTATCACTGTATGGAGATATTGGTGCAGGCAAAACGGCTTTTGTAAGATACGTTTTAAAAGAATTAGGCGTAAAAGATAAAGTCACAAGCCCCAGTTTTGTCATATTAAATGAATATTTAAATTACAAAATCCCGATATACCACTTTGACCTCTACAGGCTTGAAAACGAAGGTATAAAGACAATTGAGCAGGAGCTTGCAGACTATTCCAAAAGAAATGTCTTGACATTTGTTGAGTGGGCGGATTTTGGCGCCGCTGCACTTTCTCTTGACAGATTAAATATAAAAATTTTATACCCTGATGTTCTTGAATATGGCGAAAACGGCGACCCAAGGGTGTTTGAACTTGAACCCCGGGGGGATGAAAACAAGATATTTGCGCAAAATATTTTAAAAGACTACGAGGTGGCTAAGTGAAAATCCTCTGTTTTGATACATCTTTAGATAAAACATACATTGCTTTAGGCAGTAATGATGACTGTGAATGCTGCGAGATAAAAAGTGATGACACTAATTATCACAGTGCTTATTTGATTCCTAAAATTAAACAAATGCTTGAGGATAAAAATCTTGCCTTAAAAGAGCTGGACGCACTTTGCGTAAACTGCGGCCCCGGCAGTTTTACAGGCATTAGAGCAGCGCTTAGCGTGGCAAAAGTCATGGCGCTTGAACTTGATTTGCCTGTTGTGACGCTTAACTCTTGCGAGATTTTAAAAAGTGCTTCAGGTGATGATAGTATCGTTTTGCTTGATGCAAGACGCCTTATGTATTATTACTATGAAGATTCCAAAATTGAACTTATCTTAAAAGATGATGTTGGAAATAAAATAAAAAATAAAGAAGTTATATGCGATAGCGGGGTATATAGGGATTTTTCAGGTGCTTTTGGTGCTGAATTTATAAATTATGAAAAGCAGAACTACCCCCTTGCAAGTGTTATGTATAAACTTGCGCTTAAAAAACTAAGCGCTTCAAAATGCCCTAAAGAAGATTTTGCCCACGCCAAATTAAAGGCAAATTACATACAAACACCGCCTGTGTTTACTAAAGGTAACTAGCCTGTAATATCAAGTGTTTCACCGCGTTTTGCACTGTCTTTTTTAAGGCTTTGTGCTTCGCTTAATAAAACATCTGCCTCTCTTGCAACATTTAAGTCTGCATCTGATAAGTCAGACCCCGGGGCAAGTGCTGCTCTTTTTACCTGTTGTGCTTGAGAAATTGTTTCATCAGGATTTGCCTTGTTTAGTGCGGGGATTCTGATGCTGACATGACCTGAAACGGGTATACCCTGAGGGTTGTATTCAATTACAATAGGCCCGCCCAAAGAACCTGCTGCAGCTTTATGTGCGGCTTCATGGGAGTATATCCTGCTGTAGTTTTCTTTTTTGAGTCGTTCAATTTCCTGTTTTTGGCTTCTTTGACCCAAAAAAGGATAATTGTTCATTTCTATCATTTTTCCACCCGAGGCAATCCTTCACAACTACTATAATTATAGCATATTTTATATTTTTGCAACAGGGTCATGGTAAATATTCTTTGACCATAAGTCCGTTTATTGATAACTCGACAGGCATGGGGTCTTTTGATATTAACTGTGCTGATGCATCAGCACAGTTAAGCCCCCAGAGGCCTAAGAATATTTCTTTTTTATCCTTGTCCCAAGCATATGATTCTATAACAATAACGTCAGGATTTTCCTTGCTAAACCCCAGAGGTTTTATGTCCCATCTGTAGTTATCAAGCGCTATATGAGAATTTTGAGCATGGTATTGCTTTATGTTTTCATTCAGGTTATTAAATTTAATTGCAAACCATTCAATTTCATCCCCCTGCATAAAATATACCCAAACGTAGTTTCTGAAAATTCCTTCTTTATTTGAGCCTATTTTTTCTTTTACAAGCAGTTTTTTTGAATCTTTAGAAAAATCAACTATGGTAAGGGTGGAAAATAAATCTTTTTGAAATTCTTTTGTACCTGTTTCAATTGCAGGTGTTCTATGGGCATTGAGGGGGGTGGCACTCAGTGCTTTTTGCATTCTTGTTGCACCCTCTTTTAGTTTTTGTACGTATACTTCGCTTGATATTTGATTATACAAAGGCGAGTAGTAGTATTGAGAGTATGCAATGTATTTAAAAGACGGGTCAAAAACCCCTTGGCTTTTTATATCTTTTTCTCTTATTATTTTTGATAAATCCGCTTCCCTGTATCCGGGTGACACGTTGTATTTTACAAATTTTTTAAGAGGGGGGCTTTTAGGCTTAAAGTCTTTATCCTCGGGTCTTTGGTAGGGGGAGATTTTTCTTTCTTCAAGGTCAATGTTTTGAGCCTTTTCCTCCCATTCCTGTTTTGTTTGAACCATTTTTTCAGCTTCCTGCTTGCTTTTTTTAGAAAAAGGATTATGCAGAGAAAATGCAAAACTGCTCTGTGTGCTGATGAAAAGTACAAGTGCAGCAAGCGCCAGTGTAGAGAATTTTTTCATCTAAACAAGCCCTTCTTTAAGCGCAGTGATGGCTGCTTTTGTCCTGTCTGAAAGGTATAATTTTTGTAAAATACTGTGTACGTGAGCTTTTGTTGTAGATAGTGAAACAACAAGTTTTTCTGCTATCTCATTGTTCGAGAGCCCGTCAACTATTAAGGATAGCACCTCAAGTTCTTTTTTTGTAAGCCCGTATTTATTTTTTGCACCCTTGCTTGTTTCTTTGGTGCTTTCTTTTTGCTCGTTTATACCCGACAGTACAACCCTTGCAATCTGAGGGTCAAGCCAGCCTGCCCCTTGGCTTACGGCTTCAATAGCGTTTATCAGTGTCTGTTCGTTTGAGCCTTTCATAATATACCCGTCGGCTCCTGCTCTGAGTGCTGCAAAGACATCTTCATTACTGTCTCTTGATGTAAACATTAAAACCGCACTGTTAAGACCAAGTTCCTTTATTTTTCTTGTTGCTTCAATACCGTCAATTTTAGGAAGTCCTATGTCCATTAAAATTACATCAGGTCTTAATTTTTGTGCCAGCATAAGACCCTCTTGACCGTCTGATGCTTGTCCTAAAAGCTCTAAGTTAGGGGTTTTTTCAACGACAATTGCTATCCCCATTCTTGCGACCATATGGTCTTCAACGATTAAAATTTTTATATTTTCTTTGCTCATAATAAAACCTTGCTTTCAATAGCTGCATTTTTAAGAATAAAAGTAAAGGTTGAGCCCTTGTTAAGCTCGCTTTCAACAAATATAGCCCCATTGTGCGCTTCAACAATTTGCCTTGACAGGTAAAGTCCAAGACCGGTTGAGCAGGAGCGTTTTTTGCTTGTGCCTTGAGAAAATCTCTTAAAGAGTTTTTTGCAATCTTCTTCACTAAGTCCTGTTCCGTTGTCTTCGACGCTTACTTTGAGGTCTTTATTTTCTTGTCTTGTTGATATTACAACTTTTGTATTTTCGCCGCCATGTTTTATGGCATTACCTAAAAGATTTAGAATAACTCTTCTTATCTCGTTTTTGTCTGCGTTAATTTCAAACTCATTATCTCTTTCAAAATCAAACTCGACTTTTGTATTGTTCTCTTTAAGGAGCATTTCAAGCTCTTTTGTGCATTCTTTTATAAGTTCGTTTATGCAAAATCTTGATTTGCTCAAATAAATTTTGCCCGCTTCATACCTGTAAACTTCAAGAAGCGCATTTGTAAGTCCGAGCATATCTTCGTTGCTCTTTTTCATTGCCTCAAGAAGCTCTTTTTGCTTTTGTGCAACTTCGCCTAATGTACCGTTAATAATAAATTCAAGCCCGCTAATTGCCGCAAGCAGAGGTGTTCTTAGGTCATGGGTAAGTGTTGCAATAAAGTCATCCCTTAGTCTTTCATTTTCTTTTTGATAAGAAACATTCCTTATGACGGCCACCACAAAAGGTTCGCTGTCGTTTTCTATTTTTGCAAGACTTATTTCAATTGGGATTTTAGAGTCTTTTTTGTAATTTACAAGGCTAAAATCTCTTAAAAACTCTGCGCTCTCAAGGCTTAGAGGGTTTTGAATTTTTTGATTTTTTTCATTTATAACAAGCTCAAAAAAGTTTTTACCTAAAATATCTTTTTCTTCAAGCCCAAAAAGCTCGCATGCTGCCTGATTTAGCGAGTTTATCGAGTAGTCTTTTTTAAAAGTAACAATTCCGTCCGCGCAGTTTGTGAAAATGGCATTTAGCTTTTCTCTGCTTTCATAAAGCTCTTTTGTTCTTTTTTGTACAAGTGCTTCAAGGTTTTTAGAGTACTCTTCAAGCTCATCGTTTGCAATTTTTAACTGTATTATTTTTTCTTTTAACTGTTTTTTTAAATTTGTCCGCTCAATAGCGTTTTTTATATTCAGTATTAAATCGTCGTTATTCCAAGGTTTTTCTATATATTTAAAAATCCCTACTTCATTTATTGCTTTAATGGCATTTTCCTTGTCGGCATAACCTGTTAAAAGAATTTGAGTAGTGTCTTCCTGCAGGGGTATTTCTTTTGCCTTGGACAAAAATTCAATGCCGTCCATTTTTGGCATGATAAAATCCGAAACAATAAGGTCACAAGGATTTTCCCTCAGGTAGCCCAGTGCTTCCTGTGAGTCATTAAAAGATATAGTGTCCTTAAGTCCCTCCAGCTTTAAAAGTGTCGAGAGGGTCTTTGTAACCATTACTTCATCATCTACAAGTACAATTTTCCCACATTTATCCATACTTACAGGATAATTTATTTATTTGTTTCAGACAAATATTTTACAAAAATATAAATTTTGTTACATTATGGCAAAAATCAACATTCATTTGTTTTATAAATTTAACTGTGCGAATTTGAGAATAATAATACTTGAGTTTTGTACAGGTGTGTGAAATGATTTTCTAAACCAAGGAAGAAATGACTCTCAATTTAGGACAAGTAAATAATATAAACAAATTGCAGAACCGCAGCTTGCTAAAAGAGCGAAACGCTGTGACATTTTCTTCTCTGAATAAAAATGTTGATAATATAACAAATTCGCATAATTCAGATGTTTCGTTTACGGGGGGGAGTAGAGCACTCAGGAGTATTGTAGACAAATTAACAAAAAGTTCTGTAAGTTTTAGCAACTTTGAGGACAAAAAGGTTGTATTAAATGAACTTTTCGGCAATGAAATTGCCAAGATGGAAAAAGAACTCCAAGAAGGCTGGGGTGCAAGTGTTTATGCTCACAGGGTAATGCAGAATCGTAACGGCTCTGTAACATTTGTTGAGGATGGAATTTTACCCAAGTTCTTCAAAAGTGCTATTTATCCCGTCAAGGACTTATGGCTTGACCTTGCAAATTGGGCATTGGGTGGTATATCTAAATTTGAGAAGTTTCCAAAGCTTTCAGAATTTGCAAAAAAAGGACTTGATGCAGATATTTTGAAAAAGAGGGCTGATTCCAAAAGACTGGAAGATGTTTTTTGTATAATCGAAGGTGCATTTTCTGACCTTGCAAGAGGTGAAGAACCAAGTCCCGATTTACAAAAAGCAATAAAAACGGTTGTTGAGAAAAATGCCAAAAAGACAGGTAAAGAAAAAATTGACGGTGCAAAGACTATTCTTGAGAATATGCTTCACTCAACGGGTAGTGTAAAGGGAAACTATAAAACTGCTGATGAGAGAACAATTAACAGAATATGCACCGGTCTTGTAAGTTCTACCATGGCAGGTATCGACTTTTATAACATTTCAAGAATGCAAAATGACAATGATGAGCTTGCAAGAAAATCTCAAAACAAGCGTTTTCGACAAGAAAGCTCAAGAATAATGATGAGCGCCGGCATGACATTTTTGACTTTAGGTGCTCTTTCAAAATATGCTAACGCAAATAAGTATGTTGCACTTGCTACAATTTCAGGTACAACACTTGTATCTGAAGTTTTATCAAGACTTTTAAGCGGTATGCCGTTGCACCCGCTTACACCTGATGAAGCAAAAATATTTGCCAAAAATCAGCATGATAAAAAAGCTCAAAAAGAAAATAGGCAAAGCGGAGGCGATACGGCTTCAGAAATTGCTAAGGCTCAAAGTGCAGCTGTTCTTAAAAATACACCGGATGTATTTAGTCAATTTGCACTAAATAAAGACGAAAACACCTCTAATGAGCAGGAATTCAAGGGTTCTTCAGAAAACAAAGAAGAAGAAAAAGCAAAGAATTCTTCGCCGCTTAATCTTCATAATTTCTTAAAAGTAGTTGGCGGATTATTTGCTGCAGGCATGGTAGTTTGTTTTGCGCGAAGCAGAAATGAAAAATTTAACAGCCTGCTAAAAGATGCAAGAAAGGGGCTTGATGACGCCTATGACATGATAACAAAGAAAGATTATAGCGTCCCTGCTCAAAAAATAAATGCAATGATTGATAAAATTGACAGCGAATATAAACTTCACTCATATGCTGAAAAATTTAGAGAAGCCCTTGCTGATGATTCTGTATACAAAAGATTTGTCCAAAAAGTTGACGGTAAGGATGTAGAATACATAAAACTGGGCTCTGTAGACAAGAAATTTGTTGCACCTTTTGTAAAAGCCGTAACATATCCTTTTGCTTTTCTTTGGGGTGCTATAAGATTCCCTGTTAAAACAGTAAGAGGCTTGTTTGAAAAAGAAGCTAAAAAAGACGGTTGCAAAGTTAAGCCGGAAGATATAATGGGGCTGTATAAGACATTTGACAAGGCTTTAGATAAAGTAAAGGCAGGTAAAATGTCAAATGAAGAGCTTGAAAGATTTATTAAAAGAAAAACAATAATCGGCATAGAAGATAAAACGGGTAAATCAACATACAAAAACTCTTCTCTTGCTGCAATTTCAAGACCGATAGTTACGCTCATTGCAAGTTATTTCTTTGTAAATGACTATCGTAACGAAGTTCTTATAACATCAAACGGTAAAGATGTTGAAGGTGCAAATGCAGTAGCTAAAGAAAGGGTTATGCACAAAGTTTCAAACTTCTTCTTTAACGCAATGTTTATGAACTTATTTAACTCTGTATTTGAAACGGCTTACCATGGCAGCTTGATAGGTGCAGGTGCGGTTGCTGCTGCTACCGAATTTACAAATGAAAATGTTATCCGTAAGTCAATCGGTGTTCCGACAACAAAAATGACAAAAGCACAAATAGAAGAACATGACAGACAGAACCTAACCCGTGATGACTTCTGGGGTAAATACTTCAGGTTTATGTCAAAACTTACGGGCAAAAAGACAATTTCTCAAAAGGCTCAAGACGAAGAAAAGAAAAAAGCAAAGAAAGCATAAAATCTTCAAATAATTTATGTTAAAATAGTTCCAAACCGATATAGGAAGGAACTATTTTAATATGAGCAAACAAAACCCCTCTAAGCTTGAGAAATTATTAATAGACGGAGTTGAGTCAAATACGCCTCAGGCCATAAAAGAAGATAAAATTTTTGATTATAACAATAAAGACAAATTTACTTTTACACTTACAAAAGATATTGTTGACAGATTAGAACTTAAAAAATGGTTTGAATCATATAAAAAAGAGGCAATGGTTTCAACAGCAGGTATCAGAGGCCCTCAAAACATTATATATCCTCACGATACGCGTTTTCCGATTAACACTATAGGTATAACCCTTGCAACACTTGCAAAAGCACTTGTTTTAAAAGAAAAATATCCAAACTCTGAGCTTATTAAACTTGTAGGCTCTGAAGTGAGATACAACTCGGACATTTACCTTGATATAATCGCAAGAATACAAAGCGCACTTGGTATTAGAACTCTTGCAAATGTCGACAGAAAAACAATGCCAATCTGGCTGGCGTCTTTTTTGGCTTTTAAACTTGACCTTGTAGGGGCTGAGTACATTACAAGTTCTCACGGTATTAGTGTTAAAAACGCAACAAAAGACTTAAATAACCAAGGCTCGCAGTTTTTGCCCGACGAGAGCATGGAATTTGTTAATAAAATTGAAGAAATTCTAAATACTGTTGAAACAAAAGGTGAATACAAGATAGAATTTGCCGCATCAAAAAATGACTTAATAGATGAAAACACTATGGCAAGGCTGAATAACGGCATTGACCTTTATGTTGAATACCTTAAAAACGGTGTTGCAAACGAAAAAAATATAGAACTAATTAGAAATTTTGATAAAAAAATAATAATTGACGCAGTGGGCGGAGCTGCTTATAACACTTTAAGCAAGATACTTGATGAACTGGGTGTTGCAGCTAAATACGACTGGCTAAATATCGAAGAAGACCCGTTTTTCCACTCTATCGGTAAAGACACAAAAGACGGAAAATTCTACGACTGGTCGCTTGATATTACAGTTGTGGCGAAAAAACCTGACGGCAGAGAGTATTTCCCTGTTATAGAAACTCTAGGCTATGATGAAAAATTGAAAAATTACCCCATAGGTACGGTTTGCTTTGTAACTGATCCTGACCATGACAGATTAAGTGTGGTGCAGGTTGAAGATATTAAAAATACAGATAAAATAAATGCTTCAGGTGTTGATACGGTTAAATTGGATGAAAACAGAGTGCTTTGCGTCTTTAGTGCAAATCAGGCGTTTTTGATGATTATGGACTTTTGGGCGCAGCAGCTTAAAAAAGACGGAAATTTTGACAAGCACAAGCGCTTTATAGTTAAAACTACCGCAAGTTCAAAAAGCTGGGACGAGTGGGCAAAAAATAATAATGTAGCTATTATTAACACCCCTGTCGGTTTTAAAGAAATTGCAAATGCCGCAAAGAAAATCGAATATCAAATAGAAAATAACGTATCAGACATAAAAATCAAAGACATTTTCTCAAATACAATATCTCTTGGCTCATCCCCAAGAATGCTCTTTGGCGGGGAAGAATCAGGCGGTATGATAATAGGCTCTCAAGAGCTTATAAAATCCCTTAGCGGAAGATGTGCTCTTGCAATGCGTGAGAAAAGCGCAACTGAGGCGATTATTGTAGCTTCTGCTCTTGTTGCAAGCTTGAATGTTATGCTCTGGGAGCACCTGAATTCTGTTTACAAAAACAATAACATCATTGCAAAATACGACGTAAGAGAAGATATTGCCTACTATAACGAATCCGAGCCCAATATTGAAAAATTAAAAGAAGCTAAAAAAGTGGGCGAGGGTATGAGAACAAAAAATGATATATTCTACCTTGCCCTTGCGGTAGCTAACGCTCAGGGTAAAATTTCACTTAATGAAATAAAAGAAATTTTATCAAGCACTTTTTCAAACCTTGATTTTTCAAAGCTGCTTGATGTGAAGTTTGTAGGTGACGGTACTTATCTTGATTTTGAAGATAAATTTGTTGAGATAAGACCATCAGGAACTGATGCCAAGACAAAAGCCTACGCAGGCGGCGCAAACAAAGACGAGCTCTCGCTTTTTGCAAAAACACTCGGTAACTACAGCGGTGAGTTAAACGACACTTATTTAAAATATTTATCTAAAGATTACGTTGAAGCCTCAAAAGCAAAATCTCTTGAAATGTATGAGGAATTTGCACTTGATGGTGAAGATAAAAGAGTCTTTAGAGTTCCTGATTACAGGTCAACTTTTCTTAAATAAACACTAAAAAAGAGGCGCTTAAATGAGCGCCTCTTAAATTATAAAAAAATTTTTAGAGCAATTTTTCTATGTTAGAAATAATTGCAGATTTTGGCATAAGACCTACCATAACCTCTTTTGCTTCTCCGCCTTTAAATAAAAGTAAACTTGGAAGTCCGCTGATTTGATAGTCTTTTGCAGTTTTTAAGTTTTCGTCCGTGTTAATTTTTACTACTTTTAATTTGCCTTCAAATTCTGAAGCTATCTCATCAAGCACGGGGCCCATTTTTCTGCAAGGGCCGCACCATGGTGCCCAAAAGTCAACAAGTGTAAGACCTTCGTTTTTAAGCACTTCTGATTCAAAAGTAGCATCGTTTATGTCTTTTGCGTTACTCATATTCATTTTCTCCTTTTTTAAGGTATTATAATCATAATTACTATCTTATGCAAGTTAGAAAAGTGGATATAGATAAAGTAGTTAAAAATTTAATTGATGACAATAAGACAAATTCTGTTGTAAGGACTGAGTTTGTCGAGTTCATGGAGCATGTTGGCGACCCTTATATTGTCCTTATTTGCTGCATTTTAAGCCTGAGGACAAATGATAAAACAACATATCCTGCAGCAATGCGCATGCTAAAGCTGGGTAAAACTCCAAACGAGATAATGAAACTTGATGTCGATACATTGAGTGAAGCTATTTACCCTGTTGGTTTTTACAAAAATAAAGCAGCGCAGATAATAGAGTTGTCAAAAGAAATTGTTGAAAAATATGGCGCTAAAGTGCCCGACAGTATTGATGAGCTTACTAAATTTAAGGGTGTGGGCAGAAAAACGGCAAATCTTGTATTAACAAAAGGGTTTAATAAACCTGCAATATGTGTAGATGTGCATGTACACAGGATTTCAAACCGCCTTGGATATGTCAAAACAAAAACTCCTGATGAAACAGAATTTGCGCTGAGAGAAAAACTGCCTAAAAAATACTGGATTGATTTTAATACTCTTCTTGTAACGCACGGTCAAAATGTATGTAAACCCCGCATGCCACAGTGTGACAAGTGTTCAATATCTGAATTTTGCAAGAAAAAAATAAAATAAAGACGGGATTATTCCCCGTCTTTATCAAGTTCTCGATTTATTGCCTCAATGGTGCAGCTGCACTCGTCAAAGGCTTTGATTTTTTCTTTTAATTTGCGGAACTTATCTTCTTCCTCTAGTTGTTCCTCTATAAACCAATTTATAAAGTTTTTTGTTGCAAAGTCATTTGCCTCCTTGGCTGCTTTTGCAATTTCAAAAATTTGCGATGTAATAAATTCTTCATGCTTTAGCGCATTATCAAGTACATCTTGCGGGTTTACCCAGTCTGTATCAGGGGCTTCAATTCTTTTGTATGTTATTTTTTCATTTCTTAAAATCAAATGGTCGTAGATTTTTTGCGCATGGCTTAATTCTTCTTTTGCCTGTTTTTTCATATATTTTGCAAAACCGTCCATATTGATTTCACTAAAATATGTTGACATGGCAAAGTAAAGATAAGCGCTATAAAACTCGTGATTTATTTGTGTGTTTAAAAGCTCATTTATTTTCTGCTCCATATTAATTTTCCTCCTTAAAGTCATTTCCCCAAAGGCCATGCAGGTTACAGTTTTCAATAGCGCTAAACTTATGTTCGCACTTGCATTTGAACTTCATTTCAGGTTCTTCTCCTGCTGATAGGTATTTTCTTTTTACCCATTTGTGGTCTTTTGAAATTACTTCAATAAATTGAATATGATGCTCCTCTGTCATCGGGTGAGGCGTTGAGCCTACGCGTATGGTTTTTTCTTCGCCGTTTTGCTCAAGCACGGGGACATGTTTTTCTGCGGTTTCTTCGTGTTGTTTGGGTACTAAATGCTCCATTTTCTGCGAGCAGCAAACAAGTTCTCCACCGCCTGAAATAACCACTTCTACTATGTTTCCGCAAACATTGCACTTAAAAATATCAAGCTTATTTGTCATTTTATTTCCTTTCTTTAAATGAGAGGTTAGACAAAACAACAAAAATATTTATTCCCCAAAAGGAGAGTCTTATCGGTGTTTTTTAGGGGTGTTGGATTTTAAAAGTTTTTTTGCATGCTCGATTGCTTCTTCTTCACTGTAGAAGATGTTATGCTCGCCCAATTGCTCGGTAATTTTGAGCTTTTCAAGCTGGTCAAAGATTTCTTTATTTTTAATTACAAGTTGAGCAGATATTTCTTGTGATTTGAGCCTTGTTATAATATCTTCAAGTGCAAAAATAGCGCTGATATCAAGGATATTTTCCGATTCATAGCAGATAATTATATATTTTGTTCCCAAAACCTCTTCAAAATGAGAGATTATCTGAGTTGCACTGCCAAAGAAAAATTCTCCGAAAATATGCACTACCCTTATTTTGTAGCCCATTTCATCTTTTAATTTTTTCTCAAGAAAAATAGCATGCTCATCTTCAATATCTCTTATTTTTACGTTTGCCTTATCGGCAATTTGTTTGGCAAAAATTAAAGCTGATAGTACAATTCCCGTGCTTACGCCAAGGATTATATCGTAGAATATAGTAAGTACAAAAACGCTAAACATTACAAAAAGGTCTTGTTTCGGCGCATATTTTATAACCTTTAAAAGTTTTGTATCAATTATGTCCCATCCTACTTTAAAAAGCACTGCAGCAAGCGCGCTCAAGGGGATTTTATTTGCAAAATCGCACCCGAAAAGAATTATTAAAAGCAAAATAACAGAGCATATGATTGCACAAAATCTGCTTGCCCCGCCTGCTTTAATTGCTGCAGCCGAGCGCATGGTAGCTCCCGAGCCTCCTATTGCTCCAAAAAGCGAGCAGGCAATGTTTCCGATACCTTGAGCCAGTACCATTTTGTTGCCGTTGCATTTGGTTTTTGTCAGGGAGTCCACCACAAGATTGGTTAAAAGGCTCTCGGACGAGCACACAACGGCAATAATGAGGGCGGGTATTATAAGAGTTTTTATGTTGGAAAAATCTGCCCCAACAATCTGCGGAAGGTGCGAGCTTACACCTTGAACCGTTGGTAAGTCAAGCCCGTAGGCTATTGTAATTATGGTAGTTACAACAAGGGCGAAAATTTGTGCGGGGATGATTTTTGTTATAAATTTTGGTGTCCAAAAAATTAACGCCAAGGTTAAAACACCTGCAACAAGAGCGTTTTCATTTATGCTTAACAGTGTTTTCGGTGCACTCTCAAGTGCTAGAGCCGGTGTTGCAAGGGTTTTTGCTCCTATAAAGGGATTGATTTGCAAGATTATAAGTATCATCCCGACTGCGTTCATAAACCCCGAAATTACAGGATATGGGATGTATTTAACTATGTCGATTAATTTTGTGCGAGAGATAATTATTTGAAAAATGCCTGATAAAAATATTATCGCAAAAAGTGCCTCGGCATTTCCGTTTACAATAGCTAAGGCCGATGCGGTGACAATTGCTGCAGGGCCTGTCGGGCCTGATAAAAGCGGCTGGTTGCACCCAAATGCTCCGACTAAAAAGCATAAAATAACAGCGCCCCATAATCCGCTTGCAGCACCCACTCCGATTGCTACGCCAAAGGCTAAAGCTTGAGGCAGTGCTATTACCGCCCCTAAAAATCCTCCGGTTAAATCTCCTGACACTTTTAATTTTTTCATAGTATAATGCAATTATACCAAAAACTAATGGAGAGAAAACATGGCTAAAGAAATGTTCACGGGCGCACAAATATTCCTTAAATCACTTGAGGCAGAGGGAGTTGATGAGATTTTCGGATACCCCGGCGGCGTCATTTTGAATATTTATGAGGCATTATATAACCAAGATAAAATTAAACACTATCTGGTGCGTCACGAGCAGGCTGCAATTCATGCTGCCGAAGGTTACGCAAGAGTTTCGGGTCGTCCCGGCGTTGCGCTTGTTACATCGGGCCCCGGGGCATGTAACACTGTAACAGGTATTGCAAACGCTTATTATGACGGCTATCCGCTCGTTGTATTTACGGGTCAGGTATCAACCGAACAAATAGGTAATGACGCTTTTCAAGAGGCTGATATAGTTGGTATTACACGCTCTTGCTGCAAACATAATTACCTTGTAAAAGATGTAAAAGACTTGGCAAGAATTATAAAAGAGGCATTTTATATTGCAACAACAGGTAAACCCGGCCCTGTTGTAATTGACATGCCAAAAGATGTATTGACTGCAAAAGCTGCTTTTGAATACCCTCAAGAAGTTAAGCTTGTCGGCTATAACCCCACATACAAAGGTCACCCGCTGCAGATATCAAAGGCGCTTAAGCTTTTAAGAGAGGCTCAAAGACCTGTTATAATTTCAGGCGGCGGAGTTTTGCAAGCCGGTGCTCATCAAGAGTTGACCAAACTTGCACAGTTGCTTGAAATGCCCGTAGCACACACCTTAATGGGCAAGGGAACGTATCCTGAAAGTTCTCCTCAAAGCCTTGGTATGCTCGGTATGCACGGTAATTACTGGGCAAACTTTGCAGTTGTCCATGCTGATGTTATTTTTGCGGTAGGTACAAGATTTAACGACAGGATTACAGGCTGTCTTAAACGATTTGCAAGAGATTCTCAGGTAATCCACGTTGATATTGACCCATGTTCAATTTCAAAAAATGTTAAGGTTGATATTCCAATTGTTGGTGACGCTAAAAATGTACTTGGTGCAATGATAAAAGAACTTTCATCAAAACCTTTTACTATTGACCACGAAGCAAAAGAAAAGTGGCTCAAACAAATTGACGAATGGAAAGAAAAAAGAGCAATTCCCGAGTGTCCGTCAGATAGGCTCAGTGCGGTTAAGGTTATTGAGACAATTTATGAGTACACAAAAGCCTTTAAACCGATTGTTTGCACGGAAGTCGGGCAACATCAAATGTGGTGTGCTCAGATGTTTAAGTTTGATGAGCCCAGACGCTTTATAACTTCAGGCGGTTTAGGTACTATGGGTTTTGGCTTTCCTGCTGCAATGGGTGCTGCCGTTGCGGATAAAAACGCACTTGTTCTTAACATTGCAGGCGACGGCTCAATTCAAATGAATATCCAAGAGCTTGCGACCTGTATGGACTATGGCTTAAAGGTAATAAACTGTGTTATAAATAACGGCTATCTCGGCATGGTTCGTCAGTGGCAGGAAAAACTCTTTAATAAACACTACAGTGAAACAAAAATTTCTGCTCCGGATTTTGTAAAATTAGCGCAAGCATATGGTGCTAAGGGCATAAGGGTAGAAAAAGAAGAAGACATTATACCTGCGCTAAAAGAGGCTATGGAGTCAAATTGCTCCGTGTTTATTGATTTTGTTGTAGAAAATTTTGAGATGGTTTATCCTTGGGTGCTTGCAGGGCAGCCTTTAAATAAGGTTTTACTGTCAAATGACCAGAAAGTTTGCTAGGAGAGATTATGAGCACATTACATACAATATCTATTTTGGTTACAAATGAAGCAGGCGTATTGTCGCGTGTTGTAGACTTGTTTTCGGGACGCGGATATAACATCGAAAGCCTTACTGTTGCTCCTACAATTGACAGAAACTACTCAAAAATAACAATTACAACGGTTGCAACCCAAGAGGCAATTGAGCAAATCTGCAAACAACTCCACAGGCTAATTCCCGTTCTTAAAGTGTCTGATTTATCCGTAAATGAGGCAATAGAGCGCGAAATTGTTATGATTAAAATTCAGCCAAAAGATGAAGATGCGGATAAAATCCTAAGAATAGCCGAAGTTACGGGTGCTAAAGTTATTGATATTACCGATAAAACCTACACTCTTCAGATAGTTGATGATGAAAAACAAATACAGGCTTTAATTGAGTTAATTAAACCCTATGGTTACAAAGATTTTGTAAGAAGCGGCAAGGTTGCTCTGTCAAGAAGTTAGATGATTTTATTGTCTTCATCAACATGAACAACACAGGGGCTGAATGTTTCGGATTCTTGTTCGTTTAATATTGCATAGGCGACGATTATTACTTTGTCGCCTTTTTGAACTTTTCTTGCGGCAGCGCCGTTTAGGCAAATTACTCCCGAGTTTTCTTCACCCTCGATTACATAAGTTGAAAATCTCTCGCCGTTATTTATATCAAGGATTTCCACTTTTTGGCCGACTTTAATTTTTGAAGCCTTAAGAAGGGCTTTATCTATTGTTATTGAGCCTACGTAGTTGAGATTAGCATCGGTTACTGTGGCTCTGTGTATTTTTGCGTATAAAAATTCCATTAACATAGCTCAACTATTGTAGCAGAAAAATAAAAATCAAACATAAAAAAAACTGACCCAAAGAGCCAGTAAATTTACCACATATTAGAGAGAGGAATTAGAGAGAAAACTTTATGAAACTTATTTTTCATATTATCTTTACACCCTTACTATTCCCCCAATAAAATTTTTTATAACAATGCGGGTGATTTTATTTACATTTCTTTACAAAAATTATTTGCCTATGCAGAAATTTTCAAAAATATTATTTAAAATATTATCCGTAATGACCTCCCCGCTGATTTCTCCAAGGTTTGTAACCGCAGCTTTAAGGTCAATGCTTATAAGGTCTTGTAATTCTTGAGCTTTAGCACCGATAAGGGCGTTGTTAAGCGCTTCAAGAGATAGCCTGAGGCAGTGCTGGTGTCTTTGATTTGTCAAAAACTCGCTCTCTGCGGGGTTTAGACCTATAATTTCTTTATAAATTCTTTTTTTCAATTCCTCAATACCTTCGCCCGTTAGCGAACTTATTGATATTTCATTGTCTGTTTTTTTGTTGTCGCAAATGTCGCTTTTTGTTTTTATGATTATATGCTTTTTATCTTTTGCAAGGGCAAAAATCTCTTCATCCTCTTTTTTGGTGCCTTCCGTGCCGTCATAAAGGCAAAGAACAATGTCCGAGTCGTCAATTGCTGATTTTGATTGCTCTATACCTATTTTTTCCACTTTGTCGGTGTTATTTTCTCTAATACCGGCGGTATCAATAAGAGTGGCTGAAATGCCCTCTATTTCAAGAGTTTCTGTGATTGTATCTCTTGTTGTACCCTCAATTTCTGTAACAATTGCCCTGTCGATATTTAAAAGTTTATTAAAAAGCGAGGATTTGCCCGCGTTTGGCCTGCCTGCGATGGCTATTTTTATACCTTGTCTTAAAATATTGTGCACGCGGGCGTTTTTTAAAATATCATTAATTTCATCAATCGCACTTTGTGTTTTTTCTATAATTTCTTCATAGTCAACTTCTGCAACATCTTCGGGAAAATCAAGAGAGGCAATGATTTTACCTAAAATTGATGAAATTTCATCTTTTATTTTTTCAATTTTTACCTTAAGTGCGCCTGATAGATTGTTTGCCGCCCCATGGGCTGATTTTTGTGTTTTTGCATTAATTAAATCAAGCACGGCCTCGGCTTGAGACAGGTCAATTTTATGATTTAGAAATGCTCTTTTTGTAAATTCGCCCCTCTGGGCCAGTCTTGCGCCGTTTTCAAGAACTATGTTTAAAATTTCATTTATTATAACAGGCGAGCCGTGGGTTTGAATTTCTGCTACATTTTCTCCTGTGTAACTTTTTGGCGCAACAAAGGGCAGGACAATTACCTCATCTATTTTTTTGCCGTCTTTTACTATCCAGCCGTGGTTAATTACCTCGGGGGTGATTTTTTTGCTGAAAATTTTTTGTACAATTTCTATGGAGTTATCTCCGCTAATTCTTATTACACCTATCCCCCCTGTGCTTATGGGGGTAGCTATAGCGCATATTGTATCAAATGAGTAATTCATATATGAATAATATCATGTTTAATGTAAAATTAAAATTATAAGCGCCCGATTGGGCATGACAACATAGGAGAGAATATGGATTTTGTAGGATTTACCCTTTCAATATTGCAAGCGCTGGCTAAAATTGCCGGTAACTGGGGTCTTGCGATTATACTTTTGACAATAATAGTAAGAGCGTGCATGTGGCCATCAAGCATATCTCAGCAACGCTCTATGCGCTCTATGCAGCTTTTGCAGCCTAAAATGAAAGCTATCCAGGACAGATACAAAAGCAATCCTGAGATGATGCAGCAAAAGATGATGGAGTTTTATAAAGAGCACAAATTTAACCCGATGGCAGGCTGCTTACCGCTATTATTGCAGTTGCCGATATTTATTCTCTTGTATACCGCTCTTATGAGCCCTCAGTTTATACAACAGGCAGGCGATGCGAGCTTTTTATTTATAAAAAGACTTGATGCAACCATTAAAAGTACTGCAGGCAGGTCTTTTGACGGCAAGTTTGTGGCAGGGCCTTATGATACATTTACCGCAGGTAAAACTGCTACGGTTTACATTGGCGACAAGGTTATAAACGATGTTAAAATCAGCCGTCCGACAAAAGCTATAACTGTTCAGGGTGATATTAAACCCAATCAAAACTTTGACCTTAAAATGTACCCTGATAGCTTAAATCTAAGTTTTGCAGAGCTCAAAGAAATTACAAAAGCCGAAGTTAATGTAATAGATAATCAAACAAAAGAAACAGAAAAAGTAACATTTACGCCTATGGATAATATCCTTGTCGCAAATGTTCAAACAGCGAAAGTTCAAAGCTCTGTACATTATGATGTTATAGTTCTTGTTCTGCTTTTTGCGCTCACCATGTGGGTTTCTCAAAAAGTTATGATGCAAACGCAAAAAGGTGCTCAGCAAGACCCGACACAGCAGGCTATACAAAAGTCTATGGGCACTGTAATGCCTCTTATGATAGGTTTGACTTTTGTGTTTATTCCAATTCCTGCAGGTGTTCTTTTGTACCTTGTAACAAGCAATGTTTTCCAAATTGTTCAAACTGTTATTATTAACAAGCAGCTTGATAAAGAGGATGAAAAGAAAAAGACTTCCGCTTCCGGTGACGTTGACAACGCAAAGAAAATAGAGGCAAAAGAAGTTAAATAGAATATAAACAATATTTAAAAACCGACCTTTTTGGGGCCGGTTTTTTGTTGCTTAAAATTTCTTAATAATTTTATTGCACAGGGCAATTTTAAAACGGAAAAAAACTTTATTAAAGAGTAAGGGAATTCAAATTAAAAGGAAGAACAAAATAAGATATACTGCGAATTTTTGGCAGAAATCTTGAACAAAAAAGAACTATTTACTCTCTCTTAATATCCTCGTGTTTTAAATGTTTGTCTATGACAAACATTTTTTTTATGAGCGAAGCTTGAATGTCAGCGCGACTGCGCGACATGAAAGCGAGCGAATCTAAAGGATGTGAGCAAGTGTACAGCGCCGATGAGGCGGTGGATACTTGCGACACTGGACTAAGCGAAGCTTGAATGTCAGCGCGACTGCGCAAATAACACTAAATAATCGACTTGTTCATTCTCTCCGAGCGTTTAGCGCTTAGAATGTTTCTTAATTTCATAATAGCTTGCGCATGCAACTGGCAAACGCGAGATTCTGAAACATTTATAGCTTCGCCTATCTCTTTTAGGGTCATATTTTCATGATAATAGAACACAAGCAGCATTCTCTCGCGTTCGGGGAGTTTTTTAAGAGCAGCCTCAAGCTCTCTTTTGGCGTCTTTTTTCTCAACTTCTTCTTCTGGTCGGGCTGAGTTTTTATCTTCAATTGTGTCAATAATTTCAACACTGTCTTCGCCCGTGCCTTTTTTATCATAAATTGAATCAACAGACGTGTCTGAGGCCAAAATTTCTTCGACTTTTTCTTTTTCTAAGCCCATGACATCTGCTATTTCTTTTGTTGTAGCAGCCCTGCCAAGCTCTTGTTTTAGTCTTTCTGCGGTTAATTTTACATCTTTAATTTTTTTTCTTATTGTGCGCGGCAGCCAGTCTGATGAGCGGATTCTATCTATTATAGAACCTCTTATTCTCATAAGGGCGTATGTTTCAAACTTTGCTCCTTTATTTGGGGAGAATTTTTCAATAGCGTCTATAAGGCCCTCAACACCATAACTTGCAATATCTTCGTAAGAAAAACTCGGGGGCAAATTCACCTTAACGCGCCCTATTACATAGCGAGTCAGGTAAATATACTGTACAATTAATTTGTCACGCACGACTTTGTTCGTACGGTCAACATAATACTCTTCCCAAAGCGCTTTAAGCTCTTGGTCAGATAATCTGACTATTTTTTTGTATGAATCGACCTCAATGTTTTCCTGAGTCATTTCAGTATATATCCCAAGTCCTCTTTTGTTAATATTGTCATTTAATCTTGTTAATTTGACATCATATATCTATATGAAAACACTCTTTTTTATTCGCTTTATCGGATGATGTTGAGGCGGGGTGAATTAAGTAGAATAAAACTTGTTACAAATGCGTAACAAATTAAATATCCCTAATCAGCCGCTTTATGCGGCTCTTCTTTTATGGGGCAATTTCTTCATACAGTTCGGGAGCTTGATTTATAGATACATTCCCCTCAGGTACTTTTAGTATGCGGACTTTTTTTATTGTGTCTTTAAATTCTATTGTAATAATATCCCCTGCTTTTACTGTCTTAGCAGGCTTTGCAGGATTATCATTTACAAATACTCTGGCACTTTCGCACACAGAGTTTGCAACAGTTCTTCTTTTAATTAATCTTGATACTTTTAAAAACTTATCCAGCCGCATTTATGACCTTTACCTTATATTCGGGGTGTTTAGTAAGTCTTTTTTCTATTTCTTCAAAAGTTAAAAACCCTTCCTGTGCGCCAAATTTTTCAATAACGGCTGCAGCGTTAACAGAAGCATAAGAAAGTGCTTTTATAATGTCTTCTCCGTATTTTTGAACAGATGCAACAAGAGTTGAGCTAAAGGCATCCCCTGCGCCAAGGGTAGATACAACTTTTGCGCTAAATTCGGGAGCATGGTAGAAATTTTTGCCGTCATAGCTGTATACACCGTATTTACCGTCTGTTATAACTACAATTGAGTCGTCTTTGCAGTGAAGTTTTTTTAGCATGGTAATAACATCTGGGTGAATTTCAGCGTCAGAGAATTTTTCATCTTTTGTATCGGGACGAACTTCGATTTTTGTAAGCATAGAGGCTTCTTCTTTGTTCATAACGACTATTTTTGCGGTTTTTAAAATATTGTTAAAATACCTCTCGCCCTTTTTAATTGCCGTGCTTCCAGCGTTAATTGCAAGGTTTATGCCGTTATTTGCCGCATAATCTGCTATTTTATCAAGAAGCTTGTTTGTATCTCCCGCAAGAGGGGCAACATAGAGCCATTTTGCTTCTTTAAATTTATTAAAATCTATCTCATCCTCTCTAATGGTAGCGTTTGCGCCCCTGTGAGCAAGGACTGTTCTATCCCCTTGAAAACTTACAAGGATTATTGAAAGCCCCGTCAGATAGTCCTTAGAGTGGATTATGTTTGATGTGTCTACCTTGTCATGTTTCATTTTATTTTCGATAACGGGGGCAATCTCGTCGTTGCCGAGTTTAATTATGGTAGATGTTTTTAAACCAAGGTTAGCAAAGTTTGCAGCCGTGTTTATGCCGCCTCCGCCTATGTTTCTTGAAAAACCGTCTATTTCAACTTTTGCTCCGTATGGAAATGACATAAATTCTGTTTTTTTCTTTAGTGAATTAACAGAGACGATATTTGCTCCGTCGCTTTCAACAAATATATCTAAAGTAGCCGAGCCTATTGTAATAACATCAAACATTTTTTCTCTCTTTTCTTTGAAATTGTCTTTTCTTTATTATACATACTATAATAACTTTGTACAAAGGCTAATAGCATGTTTTTAAATTCTATAAAATTAAATAACTTTAGAAACTATGAAACACTTGAACATAACTTTTTAAAAAGAAAAACCCTCTTTGTGGGTAAAAATGCTCAAGGCAAGACTAATCTTTTAGAGGCTGTTTATTATTTAAGCGCGCTAAATTCTAACCGTATTAAAAAAGACTCTGAACTTATTAAATTCGGTGCAGAAAGTTCAAGTATATCCGCTCTTTGTACAAAAAATGATGTTGAGGTGTCCCTTGAGGTTCTTATAAATCCTCCAAAAAACAAAATATTAAAAGTTAATGGCCTTAAAAAGGCAAAATCACAGGAGTTCTTGAGAGTTTTAAAAGTGGTAAACTTTTCAAGCGCTGATTTAATGCTTATGCGAGGTGAGCCTTCAAATAGGAGAAAGTGGCTTGATTTAGCAATATGCCAAGTGTATGGGGCGCATTATGATAAACTTGCAAAGTTTAATAAAATAAGGCTGCAAAAGAGTAATTTTTTGTCTATGTATTCTCAGGATATGAGCTTACTGGATGCTTATAATCTTCAAATGTCAATAGCTGCAGCAAATATTATTTATTTAAGAGTTAAGTTTTTATGTGAACTCGAAAAAATTGCAAAAGAAAAACATAAAACCGTATCGGGCGAAGAAAATCTTTCCTTGGGTTATGAGTGCGAGATAGATTCAAGCCTTTCGCTAAAGGAACTATCTGAAGCTATTTATGAAAAATTATCCTCAATAAAAGATGAAGAAATGCGCCGTGCACAGTGTCTTTTTGGGCCGCATAGGGATGATATTTCTTTTTACATTAATGAAATTGATGCAAAAAAATATGCCTCACAAGGGCAGCAAAGAACTCTTGTGTTAGCCCTTAAGCTTGCAGAGCTTGATATTATAAAAAATAAAACAGGCGAAGTGCCGATTTTACTCTTGGATGATGTTCTGGCAGAGCTTGATAATGTTCGTCAAAATTATCTTTTAAGGGCAATTTCAGATGATACACAAACGATAATTACAAGTGTTGATACGCTTGCTTTTGATGATGAGTTTTTATCTGATGTTGATATAGTAAAAATTTCTCAAGGTAAAAAGATATAAAAAAGGCTCTCAAAATGAGAGCCTTTAATTTTATTAGATTTGAAGCTTATTCTTGTTTTTCTTCTTCTTTTTCTTTTTCTTCTTCGGCAGCTTCTAGGTATTCGTTTATTACTCTGTCTGCTTCATCAATTGACATTTCAAGGTCAACCTTAGGAGCATCTGCGCTGTAACCGTCAATGTGCTCTGCTGTTTGTTGAGCTTTGTAGCCATAAGCTTCATTTTGTGCGTTGTTAAGTTTTGTTCTAAGCGCTGCTTTAATGTTACCGTATTCTTTAGCATCTTTAATCAAGTCTGCAAATTCATTTAAGTTGCCAAGTTTATCGTCAGCGTCTTTGAAGTTATCATCTATTACATTATCAACAGTGTCACCGTCAAGTTCAGAGTATACATTTTCACCTAAAATCGGGTCATATACCGCTTTCATATATTCTTCGGTTACGAATTTTTGATAACCTTCGGCATTTTTGCCGTCGTTCATTGTGATGTTGAATGTTCCTGTTATCAATGAGTTGTTAATGTTGATGAAGTCTTCGCTGCCTTCAACGCCATCACCTCTGGATTGTGATTTTTCTGTAAATGAGCTTAAATCAATATCTTTGATACCCAGTTGTTCTGCGCTTAGGAATTCGTAGTCACGATTTGTATGTTCGGTATTGAGTACGAGAACATTCTTAAGTTCATCACCATTAATGTGGCCGTCATTGTTTGTATCAAACAGCGCGAGTTCTTCCATGCCGTCTACACCGTTTGCGCCTACCATTTCCGTGAAGTCATTTAACACGCCGTCTTGGTTTCTGTCTATTGCAAATTCATAGCTGTTATCGCCAATGTGGAAGCCTACAGGGTCTGTGTGTTTTACTTCGTCTTTAACTGTTTCGTCTGACGCACCTCTGTTTATTTTGACATCAGGGTAGTTTTTCTTAATTTCAGCTTCAAGAGCGTCGTATGTACCTTTTGATTTGTCATCGCCAATGGGAAGTGTTACTTCTTTTTCGCCTAATGTGTAGCCGATGCCGCCGCCGGGCCATAACCTTGTTAAAGTATAAGCGGTTTCTTTCCAGCTGAAGTTATTGTTTTTCATTTCTGTGACAATCTTGTCGTTTTTGATTGCCTTGTCCATTTCGGCAATTTGAAGGTCATCTCTTTGTACTGCTCCTTCAACTTTGCCGAAGCTGTCTTCAAATTTTCTGTATATAGCTTGGGCATCAGCGCCATGACCCCAAGGTATAACCGGTCTGCCGTCATCTCCGTGAGAAATACCTGTTGACGGGAATAATTCGTTTACCGTGTCAAGCATTTCTTTCTTAGAGAAACCTGCATTTTGCATGTCTTCTATAAGACCTTTGTCAAGTGCATCTGAGAATGACACTAGTTGTGCGTTTTTAGTGCTATATTGGTCTACACCTTTGGTTTGTGCTGCAATATTTCCGCTATACTTATCAAGTACGGCTTGTTTGTCTGCTGCAGAGGGAAGTTTTGTTTGGTTTTCCCTATTTGCCATACGAGATGTGTACTGTGCAAGATAACCGTCTGCCAAGTCTTCTTTTGCGGGAGTAAATATTGGAACAGAAGGGTCAGTGTCAGATGTTTGATAGCTGCCTGCCGCATCTGTCATGTTATTCTTAGTTAATTTCAATAAGTCAAGAGTACTTTTTGTTGTAGCATATTGCGAGTTAAGTCCGTCGATATCTCCAACAAGACCTTCCATTTCGCCTACTATGCCGTTGAGTTCTGTTTGTGGTGTGCCGAGTTCTTCAATGGCTTTATCAATATTAACTCTGCCGCCTGTAATTTGACCTGTTACAAGACCCATTTGTTCTATGATAAAGTCGCTAAGAGTTTTTTCGCCACCGTTTCTTTTTGAGTGGCTGTCGTTTTCATAGTGATAAAGGGCGTTGTCTATTGCTTGGTCAACTCTTCTTTTTGAAGTTGCTTCATATTCTTCAGTATCTGCTACTATTTTTGCAACTTTATCTGCAATTTGAGTTTTTAATTTATCAAGTTCATCTTGTTTATCTGCAATTTGTTCTTCGAGTTCTTTTATTTTGTCGTCAAATTCTTTGATTTTTTCTTCAAGAGTTTCAATTTGATTATTAATTGTTGCCTTTTGAGTTGTCGAGTTAAAATATTTTTGTTTAAACAACTGTGACAGGGCTTCTTGCTGCTCTGTTCTGGATTTTGAATAAATACTGTTTAAGTTGCCCGTTGTATTGGTCAACTCGCTTGCTCTTTTTACCCCTAAGATGTTTGCATTTAAATCTGTTCCCATATTATTTCCTTTCGCACCTGTTTTTTTGTCGTAATTTCCTTGTTAATCTATAATAAAACTGAGCGTACAAATAGGTATTCGTCACGCTCAGTTTAAAACTTTATATTTTTTTGTTTTTATTTTACATTTTGTAACAATAGCTTTTACATTTTGGGTACTTTTAAATTGTCTTCAAGTATTATTGGTAATTTTTGCCCTTTTTTGGCTTTATAGTGAAGTCCAGGAGAAACGATGCCCGAGATGAGCCCTACGCCGCCACCTACGGAACCGCCTATAATAAGTCCCGTTATAACATTACCCCCTGCAACACCGATTGCAGCGCCCAACCCTGTTCCAACGCCGCCTATAGATATTGTATAAGCCGCTATTTTTTTAGCTGTGTCTTTACCGGTCATTTGCAGATAATTTTTCTTGCCGACAATTTTGGCAAACACTGGAACATTTTTGCCGTCAGGGAAGATTATGTGAGTAAAATTGACACATACTATTGCATTTCTTGAGAACCAGCGAGGTTTCTTAATGCTTGTTATTTTTGCAATAAGTGATGATTTTTTAGGGATTATGCAAGTGCCTTCCTGTGTTACTAAGTTATCCAAAAATTCAAATTGGATAAAGTCACCTTCTTTGTAGTATTTTGAGTTAAAGTTTTGCGCAAATGATATTTCTATAACATTTTCTTTTTGCACAATGCTTTCAACATCTGTTACCTTTACAAGATTAACTTTTGAATATTTATGAGGCGCAAGGTGTTCAACACTAACTTCTTTGTCACATGGAGGATTTTCATAATCTTGTGCAAAAGCAAAGCCGCTAAACATAAAATTCATAAAAGCAATACTTAGCAAAATGCTGAAAATTTTTTTTATTTTCATAAATTCTCCTTATATTTGCGAATCAAGCAGTTTTCTTCTCTGCGCTGCTTCGTATTCAAAGCATTTTTTGACTATAAAATTTATCCCTTTTTCATTTATTGTAATAAATGAAAGTGATGTGTCATAATATATTTTGTTATCAACTTTTACGGGTTTTACTTTTACTTTTTTAGCTATAGTTGTTATATTTTCTTCTTCAAAAAGCAATTTTAGCTCTATTTTTGAATAAATTGATATATCTTCTTCAAGTAAAAGGTTGATGCCTTTTGCGCTTATATTTCTTGATGTTGCTTGAATAGTTTTTTTACTGTCGCCAATTATTAAGTCAAGAACTGTTTTGATTTTTAAATCTACTCTTATATATTCCCGTCTTTGCATTTTTTCTACTGATGAGGGAAGGGTTAGCAAACATTCGCTTTGCGAGCAGGATATAAATTTGCACTTTAGCTTAAATACGCCGCCGTTTGTATATACGTATATTTCAACAGGCTGGTTTGCAACACAAGAGAATGCAAGGTTTTTGCTGGTGGGTTTTGTAATTGTGATTTTATTGTTGTCTTGATTTTTAAATGTGCTAAAAAACCTTATAGGCCCGTTGGGGGTTCTTATTATAAGGTCGATTTTCTTTTCTGCACTAATGTAATTTAAGTACTCTTCCATATTGGTTTATTATATCAGATTGGTTATTTTTTGAAAATGTGTTTTAATTCTAAAGTTTTTAAAATAGCCCAATTGGCTATTTACATAGAAATTTAAGACTTATATTATTTTTGTAGTGCATATTCCACTCTCACTCGTAAACTGTTTTGCCCGATAACATTTTGTTATCGGTTTTTTTATTTTATAAGAGTAAATCTTCTTCTTGTATAGTTTCTTTTGTTTTCTATAAAATCGTCTTCGCTAAAAAATATACTAAGAGGCAATTTTTGCCCTAAGAGATTGGCTTGTACTACAAGCTCCGCTTTTGCTTCAGCTATAGTTATATTTTCTCTGAATAATAAACCAAGTGTTTTTGCACAATCAAAAGCATTAACCTGTCTAAGGTTAAGTGCGAAGTTTTTTTTATTTTTTATATTTTTTTTGATAAACCCAAATATTTCCGTAAGCAGATTAATGTCAAAAGTGTCTTTTGTGACATCAAGCAGGCAAAATCTGCCTCGTTTTCTTATAACAAAATCCATTTTGTTTAAAATCCTTGCGAAATCTGTATATAGATTATACATTTTTATCGTTTTAAGTTTAATTAGTTTAAGGTTTAATGATTTTTATACTTTAGTTTGAGAGATGATTTGTTTTTTTAATCTTGTTTGTGTTAGTATTGTTTCATAATGGACTTATTGAGATTTTTTAAAAGACCCAAAAAGGATGATATCTTTAATAAATTTCCCGACGGAGTGCTTGTTGTATCGCTTGAGGGGAAAGTTCTTGATGCAAATAAAAAGGCTCTTGAGATGTTCTCTACATCAAGAATGGAGATGACGGGAGAATTTTTCTCTTCTTATATTGACGGCGGTTCAAATCTTTTAAATAAATGCGTAACACTCAGAAAGCCTGTTATTTCAAAGGCAAAAGTAAAAAACTCGGATGATGATTTTTATTTTGAAATTTCTGCTCTGCGCGATAGCCAAGAAGATAGGGTTTATGTTACGCTTCGCGATGTAAGTCAAAATTACAAAATGCAAAACATGGTGAACGGGCAGTTTGAAATTGCTCGCAGTATAATTGATGAGAAAAATAACTATCTGGTTAATATTTCAGGTGAAATTTTATCAAATCTTGCCACTATCGAAGGCTTTTCAAAGGCGCTCTCGGATGGTGTGGGCGGTGTTTTAGTTGATAAACAAATGAAGTATGTAAATATAATCAACAAAAATGCCAGAGATTTGACCTATGATTTAGAAAAACTTTTTACAATTTTCAGACTGGAGTCAAATCTTTACCAGTATGATTTTAGAAATTTTGATATTGTAAATCTCTTAAATGCAATAGTTAAGCAATATGAGCCGTTTTTCACCAAAAGAAAAATGCTCTTTGAATACAATTTTTCATCACTTTTTTCAAGAGGATGTTTCCTTGACCCGGGGGTGTTTGAATATGTTATAAAAAGCATTTTGGATGTATTTTTGCAAAACACTCAAGTGGGAAGAGTTATGATAAGCGCGGGAAACCCTCCTGTTGCTTTTCTTGAAAGCCATGAATTTGACGCCAAGGGTGAGCTTGACCCTTCGCAGTATGTACTTTTTGAGATGAAAGCAAGCGAGCTTTTGCTGGATGAGGACGAGCTCAATACACTTTTTGAACCTTATTCTTATGTGAACAAAAACAAACGCTCAATCGGTATGAAACTGGCTTTTGTTCTTGTTAAGAAATTTATTAAACACTTTAAAGGTGATATATGGGTTTATTCAAAACCTGCGTTTGGTACTATGGTAAGTTTTGTTGTTCCCGTTGAGCGCAAATAATTTAGAGGATGAATTAGTTGGCAAAAGTTACATTAAATAACATAACCAAGTGTTTCGGCAAGAAAACCATTCTTGATGATATTTCACTTGAAATTAAAGATAAAGAATTTATAGTTCTTGTTGGAGCTTCAGGCTGCGGCAAGTCAACGCTTTTAAGAACTATAGCAGGGCTTGAAAAGCCAACGTCAGGCGAGATTTATATTGGTTCAAAGTGTGTTAACAATGTATTACCCAAAGACCGCGATATAGCGATGGTTTTTCAAAGTTATGCGCTTTATCCGCATTTAAGTGTATTTGATAATATGGCATTTGGCTTAAGTGTCAGAAAAACAGCTAAATGCGAGATTAAAAGACGCGTAAATAACGCCGCCGAGATTTTAGGGCTTGAGGATTATCTTGACTACAAGCCAAAAGAATTATCGGGCGGTCAAAGACAAAGGGTTGCACTGGGGCGTGCCATAGTTCGTGAACCGAGCGTATTTTTAATGGATGAGCCGCTTAGCAACCTTGATGCTAAGTTGAGAGTTTCAATGCGCTCTGAGATTAAAAAACTGCATAAGAAATTAAACACAACATTTATATATGTTACCCATGACCAAACGGAAGCACTTACTATGGGTGATAGAATAGTTGTACTTGATAAAGGGAAAATCCAGCAGGCAGATGACGCTTATAACATCTACAATAACCCTAAAAATACTTTCGTTGCAACATTTATGGGTAATTATCCAATGAATCTTTTTAAGGCAACTCTTAAAGACGGGCTGCTTCGTTTTGCAAATGTGTTTGTAAACCTTGCCACAACTCCTGTAAATTATCCGAAAAATACGGAAGATGTTATCGTCGGAGTAAGAGTTGAAGATATTGTAGACAAAACAAATGTGAATTATCCTTTTAACCTTATTAAATTTAGTGCTGCTCCTGAATTTGAGGAAACTTTGGGCTCGCATAAGGTTGTGTACTTTAAGTTGGGAGAGGTTGATTGCGTAGCCAAAGTTCCCGCTGATTATAATTCAGGAAGTACAATCGAGTTTTCAATTGACCCGATGAAGCTTAAGTTTTTTGACGCAACAACAAAAGAAGCTCTCAACTAACATTTATCTTCTCTTGGTTCTTCTCTTTCAACCCAGATATATGTTTGCTTGAATGCTCCTTTAAATGGGTTGTGCGAGTAGTCATAGTCGACAAAAGGGTTTTTAGCTCTTTTGTTTAAATTGTCTGCTTTTTGATTTATATCTTTAAAGTATTCTCCTAGTTTCATAATTTTTCCAACCATATATTCTTACCATGCTTCATTATGACATATGTAATTTAGTTTTAATGCCACTTGGGTATATATTTAGCATTAGTACTAAAGTAGTACCGACTTGTTGATTGAATATATTTTTAATGGTAGTATTTTATTTGAGGAGAAGCATTTTGAGGATATTATGAAGAAAAAAGTAAGCATTGTTTTGCTTGTTATAATTGCTCTTGTTGCATTTCGCTGGTGCAGCGGGAAGTTTGGCGAGTTCATGCGCGCAAAAATGATGGGTGCAATGATGACGCCAAAGGTAAAGCTTTCTCAAGCCGGTGAAATTGAATATAAAAATGAAATAGAAGCCCCGGGCAGAATTGTTGCAAAATACTCTGTTGACCTTGT
This sequence comes from Candidatus Gastranaerophilales bacterium, assembly GCA_944323335.1. Lineage (GTDB taxonomy): Bacteria > Cyanobacteriota > Vampirovibrionia > Gastranaerophilales > Gastranaerophilaceae > Galligastranaerophilus. The sequence goes on along the minus strand of CALUSB010000010.1, from coordinate 18,934 downwards.
CGCCAGAGTTGACGGGTATTTACAGGAAAAAAGATTTAACGAGGGTGATTTTGTCAAAAAAGGGCAGGTTTTATTTATCATTGAACCTCAACAGTATTTAATTGCTCTTAACAAAGCGCAAGCTGACCTTGCGACTGCAAGGGCACAAGCCGTTAAGGCAAGTAAGGATTTTGCGCGTTCAAAAGAGCTTGTTGCAAAAGATTATATTGCAAAATCTACTTATGACGATACTTTGGCTCAAAGAGATGTAGCAAATGCCTCTGTTAAAGCTGCAATCGCTGCAGTGAATGACGCCAAAAGAAATTATAACTACACAAGAATAACTTCTCCGATTGACGGCAGAATAGGTATGCTAAATGTTACTCAAGGTAATTATGTAAGTACTCAAAGCGGAGCTTTAGCGCGTGTCGTAAGTACTAATCCTATTTATGTTACATACAGCGTTGATTCTAAGCAATTTGCAAATTTAAGAGACAATGAAATTATACCCGAGGATAAAAAAGAGCAGCCCATAAGCGTTGAGATTACTCTGCCTGACGGCACAAAGTACGAGCACAAGGGTGTAGAGGATTTTTGGGATAACCAAATCTCTCAAACAACAGGTACAATTGCACTTCGTGCTACATTTAAAAACCCCGACAACAAGCTTATCCCCGGAGATTTTGTAAAGGTAAAGGTTTATTCAAATAAATTGAATAAAAAATTAGTCGTCCCTCAGGACTGCGTTCTGCAAGATTCACAGGGCAGATATGTATATGTGGTTGACAAAGATTCAATTGCAAGAAAAAAATACATAAAAGTTTCAAATGAGTATCAAAAATACTGGATAGTAACCTCGGGGCTGAACGCAGGTGATGAGTACATATCTCAAGGCTTGGTAAAAGTTATAGCAGATAAGCCCGTTGTTGTACTAAAAGAAGATGAACTTGTTAAGTTAAAGGATAAAAAATAGCGGTATAGAGTATGTTTTCAAAGTTTTTTATAGACAGACCAAGATTTGCAATTGTAATCTCGCTTGTAATTACTCTAGCGGGTTTAATTGCTCTTAAAGGACTGCCTTTTGAACAATATCCTACAATCACACCTCCTCAGGTAATTGTTTCCGCTACATACCCCGGTGCAAGTTCCGATGTTATAGAGTCAACAGTTGCTGCCCCTATTGAATCTGCCGTAAACGGCGTAGAAGATATGCTCTATATGACATCCAGCTCTAAAAACGGCAGCTATAAGTTGAGTATTTACTTTAAAGTCGGTACAAATCCTGACATGGCGGTAGTAAATGTTCAAAACAAAACTTCTCTTGCAACCGCTCGTTTGCCCGACGAGGTCAAAAGATACGGCCTTACAATTAAGGAATCTACCGCAGGCGCTGGTCTTGTAATCTACAAGGTTTTTTCTCCGGATGGTTCAAAAAGCCTTGTTGACCTTGCAAACTACGCATCAATATTTATAAAAGACGAACTTGCCCGTGTTGAGGGTATTGGTGAAGTTGTAGTGTTTGGCGGCAGAGATTACGCCATGCGTATTTGGTTGGATGCTCAAAAGCTTGCAGCGTTAAATATTTCACCTGCCGATGTCAACGCTGCAATTGCCGCTCAAAACGCTCAAGTGCCCGCAGGTAACATTGGTAACGAGCCTCTTGTAAATAAAAAAGACATGTCTATAGTCTTAAGGACTTCAGGCAGGCTGAAAACGGTTGAAGAATTTGAAAATATTATTGTAAAATCTAACCCCGACGGTTCTGTCATTAAAGTCTCTGATGTTGCAAAAGTCGAATTGGATTCAGAAACTTATGATTACTTAGGGCGTGTAGACTTGCAGCCCGTTGCCGTTATTCAGGTAATTCAACTTGCAGATGCTAACGCAGTTGAGCTTGCAAACAACTGTAACAAAAAAATGCAAGAGCTTTCCAAGGGTTTTCCCGAGGGCATAGCTTATGAAGTATTCAGGGATTCAACGGATTTTATTAAAGAATCATTAAGCGAAGTTATAAAGGCAATTGTTCTTGCAATATTTCTTGTAATTATGGTTGTGTACTTATTTTTGGGGGATGTCAGAGCGTCTTTTATACCATTTGTTGCAATTCCCGTGTCTTTGATAGGTACAATAATTATTTTTGCAATACTTGGTTTTTCAATAAATACCCTGACGCTTTTTGGCTTTGTGCTTGCGGTAGGTACTGTAGTAGACGATGCAATTGTTGTTATTGAAAACGTACAAAGGCACATTGAGGCTGGGCTCTCTCCAAGAGAGGCGTCTATTATTTCAATGGATGAGGTTTCAGGTGCAGTTTTAGCGACATCCCTTGTTTTGATGGCAGTTTTTGTGCCCGTTGCTTTTATCCCGGGTATCACGGGTAAAATGTATCAGCAATTTGCCGTTACAATTGCTGTTTCAATAGGTTTTTCAACCCTTGTAGCTCTTACTTTGGCCCCAGCGTTATGTGCTACTATCTTAAAATCAAAAGATGAATTGCCAAAAAGAACTTTCTTCAATAAATATAGAGAACTCTACAGGGATTACTGGTCACACAACCAAAATCTTCAAGGTATAGCGCTTATTAAGGCGTGGGGTGAGTTTTTTGCCACCGCTTGGGATATTACAATTAAAAAATTCAACAGAATGTTTGACAGGATAAGAGATACTTATATTGAGGGTTCTAAATACTACATTGAAAAGCCCTCAAGAACAAAAATTACATACGTGGCGCTTGTCGTTGCACTTTTATTCCTGTTTAAAATAATCCCCACGGGCTTTTTGCCTAACGAGGATTCGGGTGCTTTATTTACAAGCGTTCAGTTAAAAGACGGTTCTTCTTTGTCTAAGACTATGTCTATAACAGATGAACTTGAAAAAGATATTAAAAAAATCCCCGGCGTGCATAATGTCCTTGGATTAGAGGGTATTAACGGTCAAAATACTTCAATGATTATTACCCACTTTGAACCTTGGGAAGAAAGACGAGCAGTGCCTTGGTACAAGCAAATCTTTATGAGCAAAGAGAAAAAATACCAGTCTAAAAAAACTCTTGACGATATTCGCTCAAATGTAAATGCTCTGAGTGCAAAGTATCCTAACGCAAAGATATTTTCTTTCATACCTCCTGCAATTACCGGTCTTAGTATGTATGGCGGTTTTGAGTATCAGCTTTTGGATAAAGCAAACAGAACGCCGCAAGAGCTTAATGATGAGGCCAATAAACTTATTTACGAAGCTAACAGGAGTTCAGTTGTAACGGGAGTATTTACTCAGTTTAACGCTAATATTCCTCAGTTTTTGATTAATATTGACTATGCAAAAGCCCTTGCTCAGGGTATTCCTGTCAACGAGATATATACGGCTCTATCTTCTCAGTTTGGCCAGACCTATGTTAATGACTTTAACTTGTACGGTCGTGTTTTCCGTGTTGTTTTACAGGCTCAGGAGGCTTTTCGTTCCGCACCTGCTGATATGAGCAAGGTTTATATTAAATCATCTGACGGTAAGTCATCTCCCTTAAGTTCGGTTGTAAGAATTGAACCTGTAACTGGGCCCTATGATATTACAAGGTTTAATATGTATAAATCCGTTCAGATAAGCGGTAACCCTGCAAAGGGGAAAAGCTCGGGTCAGGCGATTAAGGAAATGGAGAGAATTTCAAACGAGATTTTGCCGGAGGATATGACTTTTGCTTGGTCGGGTACAAGTTTGCAGGAAATTGAATCAAGCGGACAGACGACAGTTGTGCTTGCAATGTCATTGATATTTGTTTATTTGTTCTTGGTGGCATTGTATGAAAGCTGGATGCTCCCCGTTGGTGTTATGTTGATTGCGCCCATTGCAATGCTTGGAGCTTTGGCGTTTCAATATATTGCGGGATACTCACTTGACCTTTATGCTCAAATAGGACTTATCATGCTAATCGGTCTTGCTGCAAAACAGGCAATTTTGATTATCGAGTTTGCAAAAACCGCCCGCGAAGAGCAGGGAATGAGTATATTTGATGCTGCAATTGAGGCTGCAAGGATAAGATTTAGAGCTGTTATGATGACAGTAATAGCCTTTATTTTAGGTATGCTGCCTCTTGTATTTGCCGTAGGCCCCGGGGCTGAGAGCCGTCGTTCTCTTGGTATGACGGTTTTTGGCGGTATGATAGCGGCGGCTATTGTAGGTACTATCCTTGTTCCTGCGTTTTATGTTGTAATTCAACAGGCAAGAGAAGATGCAGCTAAAAAACGACGCGAGAAAAACGCTAAAAAGGGAAATAACCATGACGCGTAGATTTTTGTCTTATTTTATAATATTCAATCTGATTTTTCTTAACTGTTTGCCCTCTATGGCTCAAGATAATGAAGCAAGCTGGCATGAGGGTATAAGTTTGGAAAATGAGTATCTTGCATATGCAAAAGCTCAAAATAAAGAAAAAAATGTAGGTTTCTTTAAAAAAGATAAAAAAGAGCAGACTGAAGAGGCAAAACGCGAGAAAAAGACATTTGAATTTTTCAAAAAAAGAGAAAAAAAAGATGTTGAGCAGGTAGCAAAAGAGCCTGTAGAAAAGCAAGAACAAAACAAAGAAACTATTGCAAAAAAGCAAGAAGTTAAAAAGCCCAAAAAAGAAAAGAAGAAAAAAGAAAATAAATACGATGAATATCTAATCCCGATTGACGGTTATATGCCTGTGGGCAACAGTTCGGACAAGTCTATAACCATAGCGGGTTCGGTGCAAAAAACTCTTGAACTGAATCTTGCAGATTGTCTTGAGCTTGCTCTTATTAACAACCCAAAAATTAAAGCCGCTTATGCTAACGCTGAGGCTATGAAATTTAGAAAAGGTCAGACTTTATCTAACTATTCTCCCGTTGTTAATCTCCAGGGCGGAATATCAAGGATTAAGCCCGATATGAGCAACTTCAGAAGCAGGGGCTTTGTAATTGACCCGTTTACAAAGTATGTAATGGGCTCAATCGGCATATCCCAGCTTGTTTATGACTTTGGCTATACTCAAAACCAATACACAATAGATAAACTTAACTGGGAGTCCTCGAAATCTAATATAGATTCTGTTGTAAATGAAGTTGTATGCCAATTGAAAGATGCGTACTATAACCTGATTTATGCTATTGAGGCAAAAAGAGTTGCCCAAGAAACCCTTGAGCAGTTTGAAATTATGTACAATCAGGCGCTTGCGTTCTATGAAGTCGGAACAAAACCAAAGGTCGATGTTACGATTGCTCAGGTTAATATGGAAGATGCCAGAGCAAAGTTAATTAATGCAAGTAACAATGTTGATATCGCAATTTCAAATTTGAATAATTTAATGGGGCTGCCTTTTATACCCCCTTATATTATTGATACATCCGCACCTTTTCAGGATGTTGATATAGATATGAGGCGAGCCGTTGAAATTGCAAACGAGGCACGTCCCGAGCTAAAAATAGCAAAAATCAATGTTGAAACGGCCGATCAGGCGGTAAAACTTGCCAAAAAGACTTATTTTCCATCGCTTAATTTTCAGGCAAATTACTCAATAGGCGGGGTTAATAATACCGTAGCAGATACCAACTGGTGGGATTTTGGCGGGTATTTAACATTTCCTGCAATTAACCCTTTTCTTATAAGAAATCAGATAAAAGAGGCCCGTGCCCAGCTTGAAAAACAAAAATACGACTCAAAAGCCACGGTAAACGATATTTACTATGATATTCAAAGCACTTTTGTAAAACTTGTTGACGCCAAGCAAAGAGTTCCTGTTGCAAAACTGGCGGTTAAAAAAGCAAAAGAAAACTATGAGCTCTCGCAAGGCAGATACAGAGTCGGTGTAAGTGATGCCATTGAGTACAAAGAGGCTCAAATCCAGTATTACGATGCCAGATTGTCTTATCTTAATACAATTTATCAATTTAACAGCGCTAAAGCAAACCTCGAGCGTGCAATAGGTCAGACTCTGCCGGCGCTTGATAATGCTGATGAGGATGAGATTTAGTCTGCAAAAAAGTTAATAAAAACAAAGTAATATAAAAACCCTAAAGCAGCCGCCAAAAGCTGCTTTTTGTATGTGTTTTTGCTCATAAAATAAAAAGCAAGTGCTATTAGAAACAATGCTAAGGCAATGCTTCTGAATTTGTTAATTTCTATATAAAAAAACGGTATAAAGTCAAAAATTATCTTTGGCAAAAAGGTCAAAACAAGAAGCGCCGCAACTAAAAATAGCGTTCCTATCCAAAAAAAAGAGTTGTCTTTGTTTTTTTCCATAACTACCTTTGTATGAATTGTAACATAAAATTTACATTTTTGTTAAATATTTGGTTTTACCTGTTACGCAAGAAATTTTTTCAACAAAAAATACAGATAAAATTATTTTGTCACAAGTCAAAGGAGGTATAAATGGCTAAGAGTGAGTTAATTAAAGATGTTTTTTCAAAAATGGCTAATCTTGCAGGCACGCTTGCAGATTATGCTAAAACAAAGAACAAAAAAACTTTTATTTACAATTTTCTACTTGAGCTGATAGACATAAAAGGAGTGGAAGAAGAGGAAGAAAAAGCCCTTGTCGAAAGTTTGATAGCTTTTATCGAATCTTTTGTTAAATTATTTTCTATCGCAAGGCAATGCTTTTCTAAAAAATAATTCTTCTGCTCATTTAGCCCCTTTTTGACATCTGAAAGGGGCTTTTTTTAAAATTTTGACAAATCAACAAGGCGCTTAAAGGGTGGATGTTTTTCGCAAAGATATTCAAGAGTGCCTGTGTCAACTATTTCTCCGTTATCGATATAAATAAGTTTGTCACAGTCTTTAAGGGTTTTTATCCTGTGCGCTATTGCTATTATTGTTTTGCTTCCTTTGACTTGCTCAAGTGTTTTACTTATTTCATTTTCCGCTTCAACATCAAGAGCTGCCGTTGCTTCATCGAGCATTATTATGTTTCTTTCAAAGTAAAATGTTCGAGATAGCGCAACTCTGTGCTTTTGCCCACAAGAGAGGTCAGATGGGTTTTTTTCAAGGTTATTATATATTTGCTCTCCTAATCCTGCATTTTTAAGAGCAAGTATTATTTTTTCAAAGTTGTAGTTGTTAACTTTACTTTCATCCGGCTCAAGTACGACATTTTGCCATATAGTTTTAAAAGGGAGGGAAAACTCTTGTGAGAGAATGCTTATGTTATTTTGCCACATTTTAGTATTTGTATTATTAAGTGCTGCGTTATCAATTTTTATTTCTCCGCTGGTGGGTTCTAAAAGTCCGCATATAAGATTAAAAAGAGTGGTTTTTCCGCTGCCTGATAACCCTGTGATACCAACAAATTCACCTTTTTTAATTTCAAAATTAATATTTTTCAGTATTTTTTTGTTGTCCTCGTAGCAAAAATCTACCCCTAAAAAAGCTATTTTATCTTTAAAATCAAGAGGAGTGTTATTTTTTTCAACTTGAGGGTTTTTGATGTTTAGTGATTTTATGGTGTTTAAAAACCACTGAGCCTCGTATTTTGAGCTGTTTATGCCATAGAGGCAATTTTGGGTTTTGTTTATTGTGGGAACAATTCTTAAAACTACTGCGGCAATAGCTGCAAGTCCTGCTCCAAGTGCGCCTGCATCAGGGTTATTTACAAGCTGCAGGACAACAAACAGTACAAAAGTGCCCATAACGCCAATTTCTGTGAAATACATAGGCATTGCTCTGTTTGTATTCATATTGCTTTTGCACTTTGTGTATTGTTTTTGTATTTTGTTTGCAACATCAGAAAAGTCATCTTTTTTGTCGTAGATAATAACTTCTTTTTGCGAATCAATAGTGGCAAGAGTGAAGTTTTGTTTTTCTCTGTCTGCTATATTTAGCTCTTCGCCGTATTTTTTTGCTCTGGTTTTAAAATATTTGCTCTCTGTAAACCAAACGGCAAAAATAAAGGCAGAGATGATGATAGCCGTTGTTTTGAATTTTATAAATAGATATAGAATTATACCAAAAGCTACTGTAAGATTTACAATAAGGGATAATACGGCTCCCACAAAATCATTCATTATTATATTTATTGATTCGCCTAAAATCCTTTGCTTGTCAGATTTTGAGATTTTTTTTGCAAGGAGGTAATTTTGACCAATAAAAAGTTTATAGTTTTTTTCAAAAATTTTATTTGTAATTTTTGCAATAAGCCTGTTTTGAAATTTTATATACAAAATCATAAATATGTCTTTAAAAATGTATGTAAAAGCAACCATTAAACCCAGTAAAAGAAGTATTTTCGGGCTGTTTTGAATATTTAGGGCGCTTAAGGCTGGGATAGAGATTTCATTTTTGCTGAGTAAAATTGCAAAAGAGTAGATAAGCGAGAGGCCTAAAAACTCAAATCCCGCGGCAATTAGTGATAACAGTAAAAGAAAAGCCAGTTTATACCTGAATTCTCTTGCAAAAGTGTTTATAAAATTTATAAAAACCCCTATAAACATAAAGGATAAAATTTCCCTTGAAAAAATGACTATAGTTAATTATACTCTTAAATATGGTTGAAAAGTCAAGAAAACAAAATTTCTTCATAGGTTTGTCGTTATCAAACTCTTCTAACTACGACAGTTCTGTTTGTGTTTTAGATAGAAATTCTAAAATCTTGCTTTTGGATAAGTTTTATTTTGCTCAGGATATTGAATTGTTTTTAAAAACATCTCCGTATATTCACAATTCTATTGCCTGTGTTTCAGTGCCTTATGATAACTCTTTGCTTGAGGGCAAGTGGAGAATACATTCTAAAAATTATAAAATGCTCGGTGATTACTTTAAAATAGACAGACAACACTGGACAAAAAGGCTCTCCAGCAGGCTGTGCGATGCGTTACTTAATATCAAAGAAGAGGGTTTGGAAGTATATAGGTGTGATATAAACCAGCTAAGACAGGCATATGGTTTGAGTGCACATTATCTTGCAAGAACTTCTCCGGACTGTAAAAGTTTGCAAAATTCTCTTAAGTTAAAATATGGATTTGACGAGCTTCCGGACAATATGCTTGCAGCATCTTCTCTTGAGGCAATAGTTTGCTCTATGTTTGCTCTTCATATTGCAGACGGTAAAGAAACGCATCTCTTATATGAGTTTGAAGGTATCCAAACTCTTGCTAAACCGTTTTAGGTTATTTTCTTTTGGGCAGACTTGCTTTATCTATATGCGGTCTGAAGAATTCTGTGTTTATATTTAGCATTTGACCGATTTCAAGTATTTTGAGTGCAAGAGCTCTGTCTGTATTCTTGTCATCCGATGTTTCAAGATGTTCTATTAAAATACTTATTTTTGAATAAATTTCTTCAAAGAATATATTTTGAGCTTCATTGATGTTTGATTGAATATTTAGTTTTTCAAGAATGTCTAATAAACCTAAAATATTGTCAGCAGTTGAAATTTGCATATCTGAAGCAAGTTTTTTTATAAGATTTTCAAGTTTTTTTGAAATTATTGAACCTGCCGCGCATTTATTCAAATTAATATAGAATTTATCCGCATTATGCTTTATGAGGACTATTCTTGCCACTGCTTTTTCGTCGCAAAAATTTTCCATTTTCTCAAGTTCGTTTTCAAGTTTCCTTAAAAGTGTAAACTTGGCACTTACTCTGAATACATCAGGGATATCCATACCCAAGTCCATATAATACGAAACAGGTGCTTTAAGCTCGTCATAAAGCTCGCGGTATGTTTTTTCCGTTTTTATGAGTTTTGAGATAAGGATTTTTTCAAGAATTACTTTTCTTCTGTCAATCAGTATGTCTTTTAGTGTGTAGTACGAGGTTGAAATCCTCTCCTGTATTGTTTTTAGGGTTTCAATCAAGTCATTTGACATAAAGACATCGGTGATTTTTTGCCTATCTTCTGCGTATTCATTTTGTTCTGTGAGTTTTTTAACACTGCAGTAATATTCACCGCTTGAAGTGTTAAAAATAACATATGACATATCAAACTTTTCAAAAGTTATTTTTGAAGTGAATTCTATTCTGCCAAAGTTAATTGATGCTTGGTTCTTTTTAACTGTTTTTGTGTTTATTTTTTTAACCCTGTAGCAGTATATTTCATCTAAATCTTCGGGGTTTAAAAACTTGCTTGAAAATGCCCGCTGTGCCGTTAAGCGCTCTATTGTAACAACAGAGGGCTTAACAAACTTTTCAAACACGTCTTTCCCTGTGCCAAAGCCTTCAATGTTGCTTTTTGCTTTATTTAATATCGATAAGAATTTTTTTTCTATATCAATATTTGTAAACTCTTGTGCTATCTCCATTGCTCTTAGGGCATATTTCATTATTTGAGTTGTTTCTATACCTGAAATTTCTGCAAAGAACCAGCCGCAGCTTGTGTACATAAGCTGGCAGAAGCGCTGCATTTCCATAAGTTTTATAGCTTTTGTCTTTTCTTTTTGAGTGAGGTTTTTTATGGCGTTTTCTTTAAAGAATTTTTCGTAGCTTTCTTCGCTTCTATCCAGAATAACGTCTATATATTTGTTTCTTGCGTCCCAAAAGTCTTTGTAGTATTTTGAACCCTCACAGGAGCAGACTTTTATAAGTTCGTCTCTGACATAATCAAGCGCATCTCTTAGAGGTTTTCTCCATTTTTGGTTCCATCCGGGTTGCGCTCCTGTTGAGCAGCCGCAGTCATCTGCCCACCTGCCTACGCCGTGGCAGCAGCTCCAAGAGGATTGGGGTTTGATGTCAACCTGATATTTTGGCGGAAATTTTTCCAAGAACCATCCGTAATTTGTTATTTTAAAACCGAGTTCTTCAGCTTTAACTTCAAGTACGTATGACAGTGCCATATCACCGAACTTTGTATGGTGTCCGTAGCTTTCGCCATCTGTCGCAATATTTACAAGCTGGGGGTGGTTTCTGTTTTGAACATAGCCGTCTTGCAGTCTGTTGGCAAATTTATTGCCGTCGCATAAAAGATTATCAAACGCTACAGACTTTGAAATTGCTCCGTCATAGAAAAATAAATCTATATATCTTTCCTTGTCGTCCTCATCAGGGAAATACCTGTATGGCATAGACGGGTCAATGCTTCCCCAGCTGACATCATGCCAAGTGTCGTCTTTTTCAAGACTTTTTACACACTGTGCCTGATGCGGGGAGAGAATGGTATATTTAATACCGCAATCTATAAGTACTTCGAGGGTTTGAGCGTCAACTGCGGTTTCTGCAAGCCAAATGCCCTCGGGTTTTCTTTCAAATCTTTTTTCAAAGTCCTTAATGCCCCATATTACTTGAGTATATTTGTCATTAAGATTGGCAAGGGGCAGTATTATGTGGTTATATACCTGTGCTATCGCGCAGCCGTGCCCCTGATGCAGTGATACAGAGTTTTTATCTGCCTCTATAATTCTTCTGTAGGCACTGTTTGCGTGTACTTCCATCCAGCTCAAAAGTGTAGGGCCAAAGTTGAAGCTCATAAGCTCATAGTTATTAACTATGTTTAAAATTCTGTTTTGATTATCTACAATTCTTGAAACAGAATTAGGTTCATAGCACTGCCAGCAAATCTTGTCATTCCAGTCATGGCGAGGAGTAGCGCTTTCTTGAAGCTCTATTTCTTCAATCCAAGGATTTTCCCTTGGCGGTTGATAAAAATGCCCATGGATTGTCAGATACTTTGTGTGCTTTGTTGTTTTATTTTGTTTTGTTTTTTCGCTCATACTCTTAATGCCAAACTGTCGTTAATATCTATTTTTTGTTTTTGTCGGAAGATGGTTTTTTCTGTAATATTGTTATTTTGCTAACATCTACCCACGGGTCGCCAAGTGCGTTTGAGAACACTTTTCCCGTAATTTCAATTTTATCTCCCGTATCAAGTTCTATGAATTTTTCTGCGTAATCTCTTTTTACAAAAAGTTTCATCTCTGAAAGCGGTACGTTGTGGTCAACAACATCATCTCTTTGGATTAGAAAGCCTATGTAATCAGCAGATGAGCGCATTGCCTTTTTGTAATCGAGTCCAAGGGTAGAGAATTTGTCAAAAGTAGCCTTCATAACAATTGTTTTATTAAGGTATTTTTGAGGCGCATCAACTACGCTAAGAGGCGCTGCCTTGACGGGTACAGATGACTGAGGCGCACTGTATACGGGCGTAAAGGTTACAAACATTGCAAATATTGTACAAAAAAGTGCTGTTTTTATTTTTATGTGCATATAAACTCCTAATTAAATATACCAATATTCTAGCATATTTTAACATTCTAACAATAGCCGATTTATGCTAAATTTTTTATATATTTTTCTTCGTTTTTATCCAAATTTAAGTGCTCAAGGGGATTATTAAAAACAAAATCCTGAACTTGTTTTTTATCTGCAATTTTTTTATCAAGAACATATTTTGCTATTTCATCTATAAGTTTAACAGAACCTGCAAGAGTGCCGTTTTTGTCTTTGCCTTCAGGGGATATTTTTTTGCCGCAAAATTCAATCTCCTTTTTGCTTCCTGCTGCAGGTAAAGCGTCGCTTATCATAATTATTTTTTTGTTGTCTTTTACCTTAAAGAAAAGTTTTAGCATATTTTCGCTCACATGAACCCCGTCTGCTATAATCTCGCAGTAGGTTTTATTATCCAAAAGTGTATCAAGCGCAAGGTTTTCTCCTCTGTGTAAAAGTGGCGGCATAGCATTAAAATGATGTGTCGTTGCGCTTGTAAGACCCTTGTTTTTTGCCAAAGTATGACCTGCGTGCGCTTTTATGTTTTTATTTTCAAGGTATATGGTAAGTTCATTGTTTTCATCAAGCTCAGGGGCAATAGTCACTATTTTTATAATATTTTCAAAATCTCCCGCAAGCTCTGTGAAGTTTTTAATATCAGGTTTAAGAAAAACATTTTTATCCTGAATCCCGGGTTTATCAGGATTTAGAAAAGTTCCCTCAAGGTGCAGGCCGATAATATAACACTCATCTTTTTTATGCTCTTCTTTTAGCTTTTTAAAAAGTTCAAATCTTTTCTTAAGATTTTCTCTGTTATCGCCTACAAGAGTGGGACATATAGCTGCAATATTTCTTTTTTTAAGTTCCTTTAAAAGATTTTTTATTTCTCTAAAATCAGATGTATTAAAATTTACGCCAAAAGCGCCGTGGATGTGTGTATCTATGTATTTCATAAGATTATTATACCCGTATTTTGACTTTTTTAAAATTATTATTAATAAGCTTGTATAAGGTCGATAAAGTGTGGTTATTTGCTATTGGTTTTTGATTAAATGTTAAGAAAACGTAACAAAAATATTCAAAAATTAAAGTTGAAAAACAAATATGCCGATATTACAAACATAAGAACAATGGAGGCATAGAAAACAATGGGAATGGCAGCAAGCCAAGCAAGATTTTTAGGTCTTACGGCAAGAAAAACCAATGTTGAATATGAAGGACAACAAGTTAACCAACAAAGAACGGTGCTTTCAAACGAAAGTGCTGGATTGTTTAACCAAATGTTAACCCTGCAAGTCCCTACTCCGCCGAGTCCTACTGATTATTACAACACTCGTTATGTATTTGACTCAATGGGTGAAGATTTTTCAATCACAAAATATGACACTGCAACAGGTGCAGGTGTCGGTGCTTATAACATTGTTATTGAATATTCTGAAGTAGAACGCAAAGGTTATTCTTCAAGCCCTATTACCCAAGGCACTCCTATGCAGTTTGAAGACCAAACTCCGAAGAAAATATACATTGACGGTAAAGAGTATGAAATTACTCCTGCTGATGCCACAGGCATAGATAAAGGTAACATTGAAATAATTAACTCAGCAATTATAAGCAATGATGCTACAAGACATCCGCAAGATGATACATACTATAAATATACGGTAAATAAAGGTGAAACGGGCGAGAGAACATATTATATCTCATCATACGATATAAAAAATGCCACTTTGCCTGATAACCCGTCAGAAATGTATACAGGCGGTTTAACTCAATACTTTGCAGCTGACGCTACAGTTAAAAAGACAGCAAATGCTACAGCTTCATTTGATACAACAACAGATGGCAGATTTGAATCTGTTAAAATTACAAATGTTGATAATGAAGACCTAAACGCTAAACTTGCAGGTAAATCTTTTGAACTTGATTTAACTCAAGTAAATGACTCTGAAGGCTACGAAGCAGCTATGAAAGACTATGAATACCAAAAAATGGTATACGAAAGAGCTATTCAAGACATCAACGCAAGAACGGAAATTATCCAACAACAAGACAGAACTCTTGAATTAAGACTAAAACAACTTGATACCGAACAAGAAGCACTTAAAACAGAAATGGATGCAGTTAAAGAAGTTATTCAAAAGAACGTCGAATCAACATTTAAGACATTCGCTTAGTAAAATCAACAATATGCACCATGTCAAAAGTTCGGCATGGTGCAATAATTAAAAAATACACGAGGGTTAGTATTAATGGTTTCTTACAAAAACATGCACTCACTTACAATAGCCAATAAGTATGGCTCAGCAAGCTCCATTGCAAAGGCTGAGTTGTACGAAACTTATGACCGCTTAAGGGATTTAACGGTTTCAAGTTCAGCTTCCTCCGGCAGCGGTTTTGGTACTGCAGGTGGTTTCTTGTGGCAATTAGCCAGTATGTTTTCCCCAAGTATTTTTATGCCTGTAATGGGCGGCAGCAATATGATGAATATACCCGGAACCTCTTATTGGTCACCGATAACAGGCTCAACCGCATCTTATGATGGGGCAACTTCAGCTTTTGGTATAGGTAACCTTGGCTCTTATCCAGGGTTTCCATCGGGCGCTGCAGGAATCACTCTTGGTTTTGGCTCAGAAGGTATGCCGACAGGTGGTGCAGCAGGTCTTGCTACGGGCTATGCCGTAAGCTCGGCAGGTATCGCTGCAATGAATACAGCTACTGCTGCGCTGGGTACTGCCTCAGGCGGTTTTAGTTTCGGGCAAAATATCGTACTTCCTCTAGCCGGCATGATATCAGGCTGGGGTGGTTTGTTGCAAGCGATGTCGCCTTATATGGGCGAATGGGGTCTTGGTGCTATTGTTGCAGGTAACTTAATGCAAGGTACTGGTAACGCTGCTGTTAGTGCTTATCAGAATGTAACTGGCAGAATTACGTCAAACGCTGATGTTATTTTGTCAGATAGGGTTAAAAATATTGAAACAGTTTGCAAGATGCTTGATACTCAGGCAGACATTGTAAGAAAGACTCTTAAAAATGATATTGAGTCTGATTCAAAACTTGCTCAGGATTTGTAAACTTTTGTAAAATTTATATTTCAAAAATAAAGTTTCTACCGACTTATGTCGTTATAAAATATAGATATAGGTTGGTTTTTAAGGATATTTATTTCTTTTAAATTCAATGAGGATAATTATTCTTAGGCAATTTTATCTCGAGTTATGTTTTTATAAGTTTAGGGTTACCCCTAAAAAAGGAGTAAGCTCGTGCAACAAAGTATCCAGACAAATTTAAAAAGGATGAGAAACTTTCTTGGATTTTCAAAAAGTTTTTTAATCAGAAAAAATCCATTTAAGCTCCTCTCTAAAGAATTTGTATCGATGCTTAAGGGTTTCTTTTCAATGAACAAGAAAAGAAAAATGGTAAAATACAGGCTAAATTACCAAATCTACAAGCTGAATCAAATGGAAAAACTTATTGCACAAAACAACGAGCATGTTTTCCTAAGGGGAAATAAGTTCAACGAAATGAGATAAAATGGGTTTAATTGTATCAACAATCAGATTAATTCAACTAAACAGCATGAGGCTTGACCTTGAGTATAAGCTTATGCTTATTAACTCATCGCGTTTGCAGCTTGCTTCTTCAACAGGCGACCTTGAAACTTTAGGTACTGATTTGGACCCCGATTCAGCCGAAGCTAAAGCGCTGCAGAAACGACAGGAACGCTTAAAGGTGGTTGAGCAAAGACTTGAAGAACAAGCGCAAAGGTATCAGGTTCAACTCAAGATGATTGAAAGTGAAATACAAAGCGTTAACTCTTCAATTGATTCAAATATTCAGATGTCCTATGGAGGACGATAATATAAATTTAAAAGGCGGTTTTAAAACCGCCTTTATTTCTATTTAACAACCAAATTAATTAATTTATTCGGCACAACAATTGACTTAACAAGCGTTTTGCCCTCAAGCGATTGTTTGATTTTTTCATTTTCGAGAGCAAGTTTTTTTAGTTCTTCTTCGGGTGTATCAACTGTAATTTCAATCTTGTCTCGGATTTTTCCGTTTACTTGAAGAATGAAAGTTATATCGGCTTGTTTAGCCAAGTTTTCGTCATACTTAAGCCATGGTTCATTATGGATTGATGTTTTTGCGCCAAGTCCTTCATAAATCGCCTCACTCATAAATACCGCAACAGGCGAGATGAGCCTTAGAAGAGACAAGAGAGCAAAACTCAAGACATTTTTTTCTATCTTTGATTCGTCGCGAATGTATTCATATATGGCGTTTGTAAGTTCTCTGTATCTTGATGTAACGGTATTAAATTGAAATTCATTTTCAATATCGTTTGTGATTTTTTTGATAGATATATGAACTTCGCGAAGTAGTTTTTCACTTTCTTTATCAAGATTTTGAGGTATTTGATAATTTAAGTCTATAATATCTTGGAATTTTGAATACAGTCTATACACGCGGCATAGGAACTTATAGCAGCCCTCAACGCCGGCATCCGACCAGTCAAAATCTCTTGCCGGAGGCGAATCGGATATAATAAATAACCTTGCCGTATCTGCACCGTAATTTGCAAATATTTCATCAGGGTCTACGGTATTGCCTTTTGATTTAGACATTTTTGAACCGTCTTTTAGTACCATACCTTGAGTTAGGAGGTTTTTAAACGGTTCGTCAAAATCAAGCAAACCAATATCTCTTAGGGCTTTTGTAAAGAATCTTGAGTACAAAAGGTGCAAAATGGCGTGCTCTATACCGCCTACATACTGGTCAACAGGCAGCCACTTGTTCACAAGTTCTTTATCAAAAGCTTTTTTATCGTCGCGAGCATCGGCATAGCGCATATAATACCAGCTTGAGCACATAAATGTGTCCATAGTATCTGTTTCACGCTTTGCAGGAGCTTGGCAAATTGGGCATTTTGTATCAATGAATGTTTTTGAAGTTAAAATCGGTGACTTGCCAACTACGCTAAAGTCAACATCTTCAGGTAATTTAACGGGCAAATCTTCATCCGGAACCGGAACCGTTCCGCATTTATCACAGTAAATGATTGGTATGGGTGCGCCCCAGTATCTTTGTCTTGAAATTAACCAATCGCGAAGTCTGTATTGAGTTTTTGCATAGCCAAATCCGCCATTTTCAGCGATTTGTGTAACTTTTTTCTTTGCCTCTTCGCTTGTAAGTCCGTTGCATTCGCCCGAGTTAATAAGTGTACCATACTGCGGATAGCACTTTTGAGGGTCATCACCTTCGCCTGTTATTACTCTTATAACAGGGAGGTTGTATTTTTTTGCAAAATCCCAGTCACGCTCATCATGCGCCGGAACTGCCATAACGGCACCGGTTCCGTAGTCAACAAGTGCGTAATCCGCGGTGTACACAGGGCACTCGCGTCCCGTTAAGGGGTTAATAATGTGTGTGCCAAGCGCAACACCTGTTTTAATACGTTCTGTTGAAAGTCGCTCTATTTCAGACATTTTTCTTGCGTTTTCGCGATATTTTTCAACTTCTTCTTTTTGCTCAGGTGTTGTAAGTTTTTCAATGTCTGGGTACTCAGGTGCCACAACAAGATAAGTTATACCATACGCTGTATCAGGACGAGTTGTGTATACAGGTATTTCAAGACCTTCAATTTCTTTAACTTTAAATTTTAAAATCGTACCTGTAGATTTACCTATCCAGTTTGCCTGCATGGTCTTTACGTTGTCGCCCCAGCCTGTGAGCTTATCTAAGTCTTGGAGCAAAACCTCTGCATAATCTGTGATTTTTAAGAACCACTGCCAAAGGTTTTTCTTTGTTACTTCATTGTCACATCTCCAGCATTTGCCATCTATTACCTGCTCGTTTGCAAGCACTGTTGCACAATGCTCGCACCAGTTAACTGCGGCTTGTTTTTTATATGCAAGACCTTTTTTATAAAGTTGCAAAAATAGCCACTGAGTCCATTTATAATAGTCTTCTTTGCAGGTTGTGACTTCTCTGTCCCAATCAACACTGAGGCCTAGTTTTTTCAACTGCATTTTCATGTATGCAATGTTTTCATCAGTCCACTTGGCGGGATTTGCGCCGTGTTGAATTGCTGCGTTTTCAGCAGGAAGACCAAAACTGTCCCATCCCATAGGGTGAAGTACATTGTAGCCTTGAGATTTTTTAAATCTTGCAATTACATCTGTTATTGTATAGTTTCTGACATGTCCCATGTGGAGCTTTCCGCTTGGATATGGAAACATTGAAAGGGCGTAATATTTCGGCTTGTCTGAATTGTCATATGTCTTGTGCGGATTTGTTTTTTCCCATATTTCAAGGCGTTCTTTTTCAATCTGCTGCGGAAAATACTCTTTTTCTAACACGTTCTAATTCCTTTTAATTTATTGTTTTACCTGTTCATTATACAGCAAAAATAAAAAAACGGGGTGCAATTTTTACCTGGAGAGCACCCCTAAATAAGATACGAAACGGATTTTGTACGGGCGCGATAGCATTAGCGTGCGCCCATGCGAGTCACTTTGACGAAGTGACAAAATTTCTATGAAATTTTCAAACGAAGTCAAAAAGTGAGGAGCGTCAATAATCCAAGAAACCCACGTAGAAAATTTTCTACGGGGCTTGTGCCCCGTTAAAATTTTCAAACGAGCCTTAGGATGTGAGCCCGTTAGCTCTTCTTGTAGGCGAAGAATGAGCCGTACAAGGGAGTATGCCTGTGGCAAGGCAAAGCGAGGAGTTTTGGCGGACAGGGCGACACTGGACTTAGTTTATTTTGCAAATAGCGTGCGCCCATATAAGTCACTTTAATAAATTT
>CALUSB010000009.1 GCA_944323335.1 Candidatus Gastranaerophilales bacterium | reverse complement strand
TTGCAGAGAGCTACAGGGGCTAAATCAAGCCTTTTTCCTCCGGAAAACGCTGTAGGCAGTTATGTAAAAATAGTTCAGAGAATCCCCGTGAAAATTATTTTTACTGAAGATATCTCGAATTATAACATTGCTCCGGGCATGTCTGTCGTGCCAAAAATAAAAATAAGATAATTATCATTACCTATCTATTCGATAGTTTAAAACAACTTAAATTAGTTTTTAAGTTGTTTTTTAACATCTTCCCTTATGTCTGAAAGCGGCCCGTTGTTTGGCTGCACAAGGTTTTGATAATATTTTTTAGCATAAGTGAACGGGAATTTTGGAATCCAGCCAAGTTGAAAGAAGATATTAACCGTTTCAGCGCCCTGAGAGAACATTAGCTCATCTATTGTTTCTTCATAGGCAGGAGAAATTGAAGTAAAGATTTTAAGCAGATAGTCTGCAGCCGTGAGAGCCCCATAGCCGGAAACAAGACCTGTGTCTGTTATAACTTTTGTGATTTTAAGTTCATTTCCGCCGACACTGATTTTACTTGTGTTGTCAGGAAGTGTAATTTCTCCCTGCGCTGCGCGTTCTACTTCATACCATTCACCTTCATACTTTATCATTAAGGTGTTCGGGTCGGGCATATATATGTCGTCGTAGTCATTTTCAAGTATTTCTTTGCCTTTGGAGTCAACAATACCGTACTTGTAATTTTTTCTTGTTAAAAACATTTGTCCAAAAAGCGGGTCTATTCTTGAATACTCGGGCATTATTATGATTTCACCTTTTTCGTTATAGAGCCCGTAATCATTATCGTTGCCAAGTTTAGCGTATTTTGCAAAAAATCTGTCGACATGCCTGTATTTAGGTTGGACTAGAATGTTGCCTTCAGAATCTATTATGCCGAATTTTGACCCCTTTTGTGCAATCCAAGATGATGTACCGAGTCTGATTAATTTTTTATACTTAGGCTCAACAAGAACATTTCCACTTTTGTCTTTTAGACCGAATTTGTTATCTTCGGAGAAAACCTCAATATTTTCGTTAGAAAGCATATTTGTCTGCTCTATTGAAATAGCGGGCGTAACTCCAAGAAAAAATATTAACAAAAATAAATAAAATATCCTTTTCATATTTTAATGATAGCATAAATTTAAACATGGTATAATTTTCTTATACGGACTTGGATTATGAAAAAAATATTTTTAAGCAAAAAATTCTGGGCTATTAGTGCAATTTCAACACTTGTAGTTGTTTTCTTTTTATTTCTGACATATCTTGTTATATTGCCCGCGTTAGTGTCAAATAATACTGTAATAAACTTTGTACAAAAAGTTGCAAAAAAATCACTTGGTGCTGATTTAACAATTGAGAACCCTGTTTTAAAAACTTCCTTTTCTCCCGTTATTGACTTTTCTGTTGATAAAATGTCTGTTTTTAGAGGCAAGGAAGAGATATTAAATATACAAAATTTTGATACTTCAATTTCTTATGCTTCTATTTTTAAGAAAAGAATAATTATAAACAAACTGGGTGCAGACTATATTTATCTTGACGTAAATAAATTACTTGCGCTTGTTCCGGGTCAAGAAAATAAACAGTCAAAACCGCCAGAGATAAAGCCTGATTTATTTAATTCGCTCTTATATGTAAAAAAATGCATAATTAAGTATGAATTTTCAAAAGATACAAGAATTGTGTACACCGGTAATAATTTTGAAATTACTGCCGAGCGTAACCCTAAATACCTCCATTTTGACATTATTCTTGATGTTATCAACAAGGGTAAGAAACTTACATTTAAAATTAAAGATAATAACTGCGTTTATACAAAAAACAGAAAATTTATTGTAGACAATTGTGCTCTTGAAGTTAATAAATCAAAATTGTATCTTAATGCAGAACTCAGTGAGAGGGGTATAAAAGCTAATTTTAACTCAAGAAAGTTTGACGTAGCAAATGTAGTAGAGCTTATAAGGACTAATTTTATTATTCCTAACGGGTCTGAGATGCTCTCTTATTTTAAAGATATTAGCGGGGATTTTGACTTTAATGTCGATGTTACAAACAAAGGTCTGAGCGGCTTTATTAACCTCAATAAAGGCAAACTGACACTAATTCCTCTTGCTGATTTAAAATTAACAATAAACTCGGGTTATGTTGATATAAAGCCCGATGTAATAACACTATCAGACATCAAGGGTTATTATTGTGATGATAAGGATAATACTGTTGATATAAAGGGGACCATTAAGGACTACTACAAGTCGTTTGAAACTGATGTTATAGTTAAAGCGCTTGCAAGAAAAGAATTTTCCAAAAACCATCTTTCAAAAATTGTCGGTTATCCGCTTGAAATAGTTGGTGTTGCAAATGCTTTGATTTACTATAAGTCTAAATTTTCAGATATGAATGTCTGGTGCGCTTTTATGCTTAAAAAAGGCAATGACGTTTTAGTTGACGGCGCGTCATTAAGCCCTGTTAATTATGACAGGGTGGCAACAGTAGATATCGACCTTGACCCTGATATTATTAACATCAAAAAAATAAATTACTATATAGCGTCAACCATTGACAGGAACAGTAAAATAAAACCATTGTTGACTATATGGTCAAAACTTGATGCCAAGACCTGCGCTCTAAAAAACATTGGTTTTACCATTCCAAGACCACTCCCAAGCGAGTTTTTGAATGTTTTAATAGGTCAAAAAGTCTTTAGAAAAGGTAAAATTTCGGGTGATTTAGAACTTATTGCAGATGCAAAAGTTCCGTATATAAAAGCAAACATGGCCATGGATAAAGTTGCAGTTCCTGCTCAGAGATTATTTATCCGCAACGCCAAGTTTACGGCAGAGGGGGATAAAATTCAACTTGCAGCCGAAGGTAAGTTTAAGCGCTCTGATTATAACCTCAAAGGCACAATGCTAAATGAGATTAAGCTTCCGGTGATAATAAAAGATGTTAACCTCACGGTTGATAATATTGACCTTGAGCGCATCATTGCTTCAATGAACGTGCAAAATACCAAAACATCCGATACGGAAGCAAAACAAGAGTTAGTTGTAGCAAATGAAAATAATCTCGATGAAAACGCTGATATAGATAGCGCCCCCGTATTTGATACAGGTCTTTTGATTGTTGAAAATTGTGTATTTAACCTTATCAAGGGTAAATATAAAAATGTTAATTTCGGCAATTTAAAAGCTACATTAACGCTTGATAAAAACGGTATTTTAAATATCTTCTCAAACAGGTTTGATATTGCCGAGGGCATTTCTTCTTGTAAAATCAACTGTGATTTGGTTAAGCACAAATACCACCTTGTGCTTGGAGTAAAAGATGTAAACTCAGATATTCTTGCAACTTCAATATTGGGCTTGAGTCGAGAGATTTCAGGCAAAGCAAGCGGTATAATAAGTATTGATACCGATGATTCTCTTCAGCTTAACGGCTTTATTAAATTTGCTGTTAAAAACGGTACGATAGGTAAAATCGGACTTATAGAGTATGTGCTTAAGTTTGCCGCATTATTTAGAAACCCTATAGCAATGCTTAGCCCCTCAACGATTTTTGACATTGTAAACATACCTGAAGGCAATTTTGACAAAATAGACGGCGATTTGGAGCTCAAAGACAATGTAATAGAAAAGATTGTTATAAAATCTCGCTCATCTCAACTAAGTTCACTTATTGTCGGCAGATTTGACCTTATGACAAGGGATGCTACACTCAGGATTTATACAAAATTTTCAAACCAGCACAAGGGTTTTGGCGGCTTTATGAGAAATATCTCGCTAAACAGTCTTGCCAACAGAGTTTCTACAAACTCGCGCAACGACAGTGCATATTACTCGGCCGAGTTAAAATACTTACCGTCAATTGATGCCGATGAAAAGGATTGTCAGATATTTTTAACAAAAGTAGACGGTGATGTTGAGAAAAACAACTTTATATCATCATTGAGGAAAATAAAATAAATACGGAGAGTGAGGGATTCGAACCCTCGGCAGGTAATTAGCCTGCACGGACTTTCGAGATCCGCACCATAAACCGCTCGGACAACTCTCCAAGAACAATAATACTAAGAAAATCGCATATTTGCAATTAAAAAAACCGGACTTTTAAAGTCCGGTTTTAAGCGTTTATTTTAAATCCCTGTATGAATTTTCAAACATATTGGAATATGTCGTATGTAAGAGCTCGTGCGCTTTGTGCGAGTTTGGTTTTTCTAAGAACTCTTCATACAGTTTCACAATATCGGGGTTTTGGTGTGATTTGCGATAAGGCAACTCTGAATCTTCTTTGTATAAGCCTTTTGCTCTTTCTTCTTTAATTTTTGAATCATCGCAGCTTCTTGGCTGACCGCCGCCGTTTATGCAGCCGCCGGGGCACGCCATAACTTCAAGAAGATGAAAATCGGCTTTGCCTTCTTTAATCTCACGAATTGACTTTTCGGCTTCTCTAAGGGTTGAAACCACTCTTACTTTTACTTTTGTACCTTTTATGTCAATTTCTGCTTCTTTTGTTCTATGGTCTTTATCAACCCCGCGAAGAGGTTTAAAATCGAGTGTTTTAAGCTCTTCGTGTGTAATAAATTCATAAGCCGTTCTAACTGCAGCTTCAGCAACCCCGCCTGAAGCTCCAAAGATTGTGCCGGCGCCTGTGTATTGACCAAAGGGTGAGTCATTTTCTTCAGGGTTAATTGTAGCAAGGTTTATGCCTGCTGATTTTATCATTCTTGCTATTTCTTGTGTTGTTAGCACAACATCAGTTTGTGCTCTGCCGTTTGAATCAAACAGTTGACCGCGCACTGCCTCAGCTTTTTTAGCAGTGCAAGGCATAATTGATACAACGTAGAGGTTTTCTTTTGTATAACCCTCGTAGTATTTGGGCACAAGCTCTTTAATTATTGGAGATAACATTCCCTGAGGTGATTTACAGGTTGATAAGTGATTTAGCATATCAGGGTGCTGAGTTTCCAAGTATCTGACCCAAGCAGGGCAGCAGGAAGTAAATAGGGGAAGGTTTTCGCCTTTTGTAACTCTTCCTATAAACTCGCTTGCTTCTTCCATAATAGTTAAATCTGCAGAGAAGTTTGTGTCAAAAACAAGGTCAAAACCAAGCTGTCTAAGCGCTGCGTTTAGTTTTCCTATTACATTTTCCCCCGGATTTAAACCGAACTCTTCACCGAGCGCCACACGTACAGATGGAGCCATCTGTACTGCAATTTTCTTTTCTTTATCGTTAATTAAATCCCAAGCTCTGTCGATGTCAGTTTTAATAGTCAGTGCGCCTGTCGGACAAACTGCTTGGCATTGACCGCAGAAAACGCAGTCTACGCTGCCAAGAGCCTTGCCTGCCATAGGTTGAACAACTGTTTTTGAACCCCTGTTTGCAAAGCCCAGCACGCTATGTCCCTGAAACTCGCTGCAAGCACGTACGCAAGCGCCGCAGAGAATACATTTATTAGGGTCGCGAACGATTGATGGGTTGGAGTTGTCTATCGGCAGATACTCTTGAGGCTTTTTCTTTGCAAATCTGATATCTTTGATACCGTACTCTTGCGCATACTGTTGCAGTTCGCATTTTCCTGACTTATCGCAAGTTGTACATTCTCTATCGTGATTTGCAAGTAAAAGTTCAAGAACTATTTTTCTAATTCTTCTTGTTTTTTCAGTGTTTGTATGGATTTTTAAACCGGGCTCAGGCGGCATTGTGCAAGATGACTGTATGCCTCTGCCCTCAATTTCAACAACGCACATTCTGCAAGCGCCGTATTGAGTTAAATCGGGTCTGTAGCAAAATGTTGGTACATTAAAACCGTTATTTCTGATAACTTCAAGCAAATTCGGCTCATTTGTATAGCTGCATTCTTTGCCGTTTATAAATAATGTATTTGTCATATCTTGTTTCTCCTATGCCTGTGAAATTGCCTTGAACGGGCATGCGCTTATGCAGGCACCGCACTTGATACATTTTTCCTGATTAATTTTGTGAGGATTTTTGACTGTTCCCTCAATAGCTCCAACAGGGCAATTTCTGGCACATTTTGTACAGCCTTTGCAGAGCTCTTCATTGATTTTAATAACTTTAAGTGCACTGCAAACGCCTGCGGGGCATCTTTTTTCCTTAATGTGTGCAATATATTCATCTCTAAAGTATTTAAGAGTCGATAAAACAGGGTTTGGAGCTGTTTTACCAAGCCCGCACAAAGAACCCTCTTTAACTGCCATAGCGAGCTCTTCAAGTGTATCAAGGTCTTTCATTTCACCGTTGCCGCGGACGATTTTTTCAAGAATTTTCAACATATTTTTTGTACCTTCGCGACAGGGAACGCACTTTCCGCAGCTTTCGTTTTGAGTAAAGTGCATAAAGAACCTTGCAACTTCAACGATACATGTGTCCTCATTCATTACTACAAGACCGCCTGAGCCGACCATAGCGCCCGCTTTAATAAGGTTGTCATAATCCATAGGCAAATCAAGGTGCTCTTCTGTTAAACAACCGCCCGAGGGGCCTCCTATTTGTACGGCTTTAAATTTTTTGCCGTTTCTGATGCCGCCGCCTATGTCAAATACGATTTCTCTAAGTGTTGTACCCATGGGAACTTCAATAAGCCCTGTGTTGTTTACTTCACCTGTTAGGGCAAATGTTTTTGTACCTTTCGATGTTTCTGTACCGAATGACGCAAACCAGTCAGCGCCTTTATCAATAATAACGGGTACGTTTGCCAAAGTTTCTACGTTGTTAATAAGTGTAGGACGTCCAAAAAGTCCGCAGTTTGCAGGGAACGGCGGTTTTGGTCTTGGCATACCGCGCTCACCCTCGATTGACGCCAAAAGTGCAGTTTCTTCGCCGCAAACAAATGCGCCCGCACCTTCTTTAATATGAATATCAAAGTTAAATCCGCTGCCCATAATGTTTTTACCCAGCAGATTTCTCTCTTCGGCCTGTTTTATAGCTATTTTAAGACGTTTAATTGCAAGCGGATATTCAGCTCTTACGTAGATGTATGCTTCATCAGCGCCTATTGCAAAACCTGCTATAGCCATACCTTCTAGTAATTTATGCGGGTCGCCTTCCATAACAGACCTGTCCATAAAAGCGCCGGGGTCGCCCTCATCGCCGTTACATACAACATAAGACTTGCCGCCTTTGTTGGCTGCAGTAAAACGCCATTTTCTGCCTGTCGGGAAACCGCCGCCGCCGCGACCTCTGAGACCGGATTTTTCAATTTCTTCTATAACCGCATCGGGGTTATTTTGCTCCAGAACCTTAGCTAGTGCTCTGTAGCCGCCTTTAGCAATAGCTTCATCAATACACTCGGCGTTTATTTCACCGCAGTTTTTAAGTGATGTACGTGATTGTTTGGCGTAGAAATTGATTTCTTCATTCTTATAAACATGATTACCTGATTTTGGGTCTGTATAAAGAAGTCTTTCAACAGGTTTGCCGTCTTTTATATGAGAGTTAACAATTTCTTCAACATCATCGGGTTTAACTTTAACATATGTAATGTCAAAATCGGGGATAATAACGAGTACACCCTGTTCGCAAAAGCCGTGGCAGCCTGTGGGAACAATTGTAACTTTGTCATGTTCGCTTAAAATTGAAACATCTGCGCCAAGTTCTCTGAATTTTTCTATAACTTCGTTTGAACCGTTTGCAATACAACCCGTGCCGTTACAAACAAGCACTCTCAAGCCTTGTTTTTTAATGGTTTCAAGCGCTTTGTTTTTTTCTTCTTCAATGTTTATACTAAGTTTTTTTACTTCTGTTTCCATTGGCTAACCCTCATTTTCTTCGCGCACAATAGTGTCGATAATTATTTTTATTGCATCTGTTGTCATTTGCGGATAGACTTTTCCGTTAATAACAACAACAGGAGCAAGTCCGCATGCACCCAGGCAGCTGACTGTTTCAACAGAAAACAGTCCGTCATCCGACGTATATTTGCCCTCTTTAAGGTTAAATCTCTCCATTAAATAGGTATACACAGGCATTGAGCCCCTAACGTGGCATGCTGTACCGTCGCAGCATTTTATTTCGTATTTTCCCTTTGGTTCTAGCGAAAATTGCGCATAAAAAGTTGCCACCCCATATACAGTTGCAGGTGACAATTCATCTATTTTAGTTCCAATGTAGGTAATTGCATCTTGAGGTAAGTATCTGAACTCTTCTTGCACTTTTTGTAAAATAGCAATAAGGTTTGATTTTTTTGCACCGCAAGAGTTAATGATGTCATCAACTTTCTTAAAGTTAATAACACCTGATGTTTGAGTGCTCATGACTTCTCCTTTATTAACTAACAACCCATGAAATGATTATTGCACGCATTTTGATATAAAGCAAATATTAAATTGCCTAAATACTCGCTTTAGACTATACTGTATATATTGTTATAGGAATTTGATAATGACCAAAGAACTTAATATTACTGTGTGTTTGGGTAGTTCTTGCTTTGCAAGAGGAAATGAGGAACATTTAAGTTTCATTGAGCAATACGTCAGAGAAAATAATCTTGAGGCAAAAATTGATATCTCAGGTTCAAGGTGCGAGGGAAAGTGTGCTCAAGGCCCGAATATTACAATTAACGGAACGCTATACTCAAACATCACAAGAGAAAAACTAAAGGAAATACTGGATAAAGTTAGGGGGTAATTATGGATAAACTCTACCCTGTTTATACCTTGAACAACGAATGTCATGACTGCTACAAATGCGTAAGAGAATGTCATGTTAAAGCGATAAGTATACAAAACGGACATGCTTCGGTTATTCCGCACAAGTGTATCGCTTGCGGTGATTGTGTTAAGGCTTGCCCCAACAATGCTAAACGCGTAAGAAATGATGTTGATAAAGTAAAAAACCTCTTCCGTGCGCAGCAAGAGGTTTATGTTTCCTTGGCGCCAAGCTGGAGCGGCATTTTTGACTATAGTACGGGCACTATGATAGCGCTTTTAAAAAAGCTTGGTTTTAAGCATGTAAGTGAAACCGCGCTTGGAGCCCAGGAAGTTTCTATTGAGTGTGCAAAAATTATGAAAGAGCATGATAAGGGTCTGTTTATTTCAAGCGCTTGCCCTGTTGTGGTAGATTACATCAGGCTTTACAATCCTAAGTTTTTGCAAAATGTTGTACCTATTGCCTCTCCTGCGCTAACACACGCTAAAATGCTCAAGGAAATTTATGGCAATCACATAAGAGTTGTTTTTATCGGCCCCTGTATAGCAAAGAAAAATGAGTCTGACTCAAATCCTGAGCTTATAGATGTTGCGCTTACTTTTGAAGAGTTAAAACTTTGGCTGCAAGAGGAGTATATTTCAATTGACGATTTAGAGTCAAAAGATGAGGCTTTTGTCCCCGAATCTGCTTGCGAGGGTTCACTTTACGCACTTGAGGGCGGTATGAATGAAACCATTAAAAAGAGTGAAAATGCCAATGATGTAACGCTTTTAAATATTAGCTCAATTGAAAATCTGGAAAAAGCTCTTAAGGGTTTAGATGCCAATCTGTTAAACAAGAAAATTTTTATCGAAGCTTTAGCTTGTAACGGCGGTTGTTTGGCAGGACCATGCAACTCAAGTAAAAAGTCGGAACTTATAAGGATATCTGATGTTTTATCCAAAGTTAAAACCAGAGATGAAATACCAAACGAGCCAAAGACAGTTGTAGAAAAAGAATATCTGAAAGTTCCTGTGGAAAAACAGACATATAGCTTTGAAACGCTTTCTGAGGCGCTTAAAAAAATCGGCAAATTCTCGGAAGAAGATGAGCTTAACTGCGGCGGCTGCGGTTATAATACCTGCAGAGAGCTTGCAAGTGCGCTTATTTCGGGCGAAGCAGAGCCATCAATGTGTGTTTCTTATATGAGAAAAATTGCAATGCAAAAAGCAGCTGCAATGCTAAGGTGCATGCCGTCTGCAATTGTTATGGTTGATAAAGACTTAAAAATTGTTGAGTCAAATGAAGCATTTATGAAGATGTTTTGTCAGGATATGATTGATATATTCTCCGACCGTCCCGAGGGTTTAAATGGGGCTTGTATAGATAGAATTGTCGATTTTTCAGACATTTTTAAAGAAACTCTTAAAACTTCAAAAGACATTCACAAAGAACACTATCCTGTTAAAAACAGACTCTATGATATAAGTGCTTTTACGATTGAAAAAAATGAGCTTGCAGGCGCGATTATAACTGATGTTACACAAAGTGAGCTCGGCAGGGAAAAAATAGCTCAAAAAGCACATGAGGTAATAAACAAAAATATTGCCATAGTACAGGAAATTGCCTGTCTGCTGGGTGAACATATGGTTGAAACAGAACTTTTGCTAAGTACTATAGCGCAAGACTATGAAACTTCTGAGGGCGGTGATAAGAAGTAATGTTTATAGATATTGATTGTGCTCAAGAAAAAAAATACAATCAAAATACTTACGGTGATTATTTCTTGTCTAAAAGATACCCTGATAAAGATACTTTAATTGCCGTGCTCTCAGATGGACTTGGCAGCGGCATAAAGGCTAATATTTTAGCCACAATGACAGCTACAATGCTTTTAAAATTTGTTGAAGCAAGTGCAAACATTAAACTTGCCTGCGAAGTTGTTATGAACTCGTTGCCTGTCTGTCAGGTTAGAAAAATCAGCTACTCGACTTTTTCTGTGGCTCATTGCAGTGAAGACGGCGAAGTAAAAATAGTTGAAGAGGGCAACCCAAAGTTTATTTACATTAGTGACGGCAAGGTTGTTGAGCCTGAGTATACGGTAATTGATTCCGATACGTTTAAGAATCGCCATATGCACGTTTATAAGTTAAAACTAAAACTCGGTGACAGGTTGATTTTTTGCTCGGATGGCGTAACTCAAGCAGGACTTGGCAGTTCAGATTTAAAACTTGGCTTAAGGCGCTCAGGATTGATAAGGTTTTTGCTTGAAAAAATAAAAGATACTCCTGACATTTCAAGCAGTGAGCTTGCAAAGTTTGTAGTAAGAGTTGCAATTAACACAGAGCCTGACAGAAAGGCTAAAGATGATACATCATGTTGTGTTATTTATTACCGCGAACCTCGACGCGCGCTGATTTTTACGGGACCTCCATATCATCAGGAAAAAGATAATGAATATGCTAATGAATTTTTCAAATCTTCTGCAAAAAAAGCAATATGCGGCGGAACTACGGCAAATTTAATTTCTCGTGAGTTAAATATTCCTGTAAGATGTGATATAGCACGAAGTGTCGGTAAATTACCCGCAGTGTCGCACATGGATGGTATAGACCTTGTAACAGAGGGAATATTAACACTTACAAGGACTGTTGAATATTTAGAGAACGGATTTCACGAGAAAGAAAAAAATGCGGCATATGAGCTTATGCAGTTTTTACTAAGTAGTGATTGCATAGAGTTTATGGTTGGTGCAAAATTAAATCAGGCGCATTATGACCCGAATTTGCCGATTGAAATTGAAATAAGAAAAAATATTATAAAAAAGATGGCAAAAATTCTTGAAGACAAGTATATTAAAAGGGTAACGCTTCGTTATATATAAGGAGAAAATATGGCAAAAGTTAAAGTAAAAATGTGCATGGGTACAACATGCTTTGTAATGGGGGCATCAGACCTGCAGGAGCTAATGGATATAATCCCCTCCAAATACGGTGATGATGTTGAAATTCAAGGAGTACCTTGTCTTGACTTGTGCTCTACTTCTTCAGAAGCTAAAGCGCCCTATGTTATGGTTGACCTTACTGTAGTTAGCAAGGCAACCGTGGAAAGTGTATTAGAAGAAATTGAAAGAAAGTTAAAAAATGGACAAGAATAACCAAGCAGCTCACCTAAAAAAAGAGATATTAATTAAAACAATAAAGGCATTTTTATCCGATGATTTTGGCGAAAATACGCGCTTAATTCCTTTTGAAATGCGCCCTAAGGGCTATGAAGTACCATACAGGTGTTGTATTTATAAGGAACGTGAAATTTTAAGAAACAGAATTATAGCTTCTCTTGGCTTTTCTATGGAGGGGGCTGACGAGAGGATATTACTTTCTAATTATGCCAAATGGGCAACTGAGAGAGAAAAACCAGATGAGCACACTTTAACCGTTCTTGAGTCTGCTTGCAAGGGCTGCGTACCCAATAGAATTTTTGTGACAGACTTATGTCAGGGTTGTGTTGCGCGTCCATGTCTTGAAAATTGTAAATTTGGCGCAATATCGATCGTTAACGGCAAATCTCAAATTGACAGTTCAAAGTGTAAGAACTGTACAAAATGTATTCAAGTTTGCCCATATCACGCTATTGTTAAAATTGTTGTTCCTTGCGAAAACGCTTGTCCTGTGGATGCAATATCAAAAGATGAGCAGGGACATGCCAGAATTGACTTTGACAAATGTATCGCTTGCGGCAAATGTGTAAGCTCATGCCCCTTTGGCGCAATTCATGAAAAAAGCCAAATAATTGATATTTTATACAAAATTAAACAGGGTAAAAAGGTTGTAGCAATGATTGCTCCCTCTATTGCAGGGCAATTGCCTTGTTCTATTTATCAATTGAAAACTGCGTTTTTAAAATGCGGCTTTCATGATGTTCTAGAAGTAGCTCAAGGTGCTGATATTACTGCAACAAATGAAGCTAAGGAGTTCCATGAAAGAATGAACGAGGGTCAGCCTTTTATGACAACATCTTGCTGTGCGGGCTACAACAACCTTGTAGATAAGCACTTGAATGAAATTGCACCGTATAGGTCTGATACAAAAACCCCAATGTATTATAGTGCTGAAATCTGTAGAGAAAAATATCCTGACGCAGTGTCAGTGTTTGTTTCCCCTTGTATGGCAAAGAAAACTGAGGCCATGAATAACCCTAACGTAGATTATGTTATGAACTACGAAGAAATGGGTGCTATGTTTGTGGCTCATAAGATTGAACTTAGCGAACTTGAGCCCGGTTCATTTGACTCTGAAGCCTCCAGAGAAGGCAGAAACTTTGGTATAACGGGCGGTGTGGCTAAATCTGTTGAGGTTGCGGATAACGGTAAATCAGAAGTTAAACCGCATCTTGTAAACGGTATAAACAAAGAATCCATACGTGCCTTAAAAGGTTTTGCCAAAAAAGGTGAATGCGAGTTTGGTAACCTTATTGAGGTTATGTGCTGCGAGGGCGGCTGCGTTGGAGGTAATGACTGTCTAAATAACGTCAGAACCGCAACAAAAGCAATAAATGAATTTACAAAAGATTCTAAGCCTATAGTTTAGTTTACATAATTGCCAGATGCACCATGACACTATAAAATATTACTGTGTCAGGTGTATTTGGAGTGCTTATGAAAAGCGGTAAAAAAAGTTTTATTCAAAAGAATGTTTTAATCTTTCTTGAAAGTAAAACTAATGACTTTGAGAATAAAATAGCTCTTGCAACAAAAACAAAATACGGCTGGAAGGAGTTTACATACCGAGGCATAGGGCTTCTTTCAAGAAAAATCGCCTATTGGCTGATTAATGAAATTAAAATAAACACTTCGGATAGAATTGCAATCTTAAGCGAATCAAAACCTGAGTTTGGCGCATGTTTTTTTGCAACAGTTCTGTCAGGCGCTGTTTTTACACCTCTTGATGTTAAGCTTACAGAACATGAACTTACATCAATATTATCGGACTGTACGCCAAGAGTGCTTTTTGCAAGTAATACTTACTTTAAAGCTGCAAAAGAGCTGCAAGAAAAACTGGGTTTTATTGAGCATGTTGTATTAATTGATAGCACTTCTGAGGTTGAAAATTATTTATCTATATATAATTTTAAGAATAATTATGACGCCAAGTTCAGACGCAGAAATCTGCGCTCGGGAGCTATTTTAATCTATACATCAGGTACGACAGGTGCTGCAAAGGGTGTTGAAATTAGCTATTTGAATATGATTACTCAAATTGAGTCTCTCGAGTGGGTGAGGGACGTTGTATTCCCTGATTATGGTAAAAACGATATTTCCGTACTGTCGATTTTGCCCATGAATCACCTTTTTGAGCTTACTGTCGGTTTTTCGCTGTTTTTAAGCTGGGGACTTTCGATTTATTACACTCAGAGTTTAAAGCCAAAAGATATTTTATCAATAATGCGTGAAAAGAAAATTCGTTTTATGATTGTTGTGCCTGCGTTTTTAAAGCTCTTAAAAACAAGCATTGAAAATACTATTAAAAACTCCTCTCCTATAAAACGCACAATGTTTAAAATCGCTTATTTTATTTCAGGGTTTATTGCATCAACTAAAATCAAGAGATTGCTCTTTAAAAACATTCATGACGCTTTTGGCGGTAATTTTACAGGATGTATAACAGGCGGAGCGCCGCTTGATATTTCCGTAGGGAAGTTTTTTGAAAGAATAGGTATAGAAGTATATCACGGCTATGGACTCAGTGAGGCAAGCCCTGTAGTGAGCGTAAATTGTACGAATAGAAAAAATCTTGCGTCAGTCGGAAAACCGCTTAAGTGTTTTGAAGCCAAGATTGATAAGTCGACAGGCGAGCTGCTTTTGCGCGGTTTAAGTGTTATGAAAGGCTATTACAATAAACCTGAAATGACATCAGAAGTAATAGATTCTGACGGCTGGCTGCATACAGGCGACATTGGCAGGCTAGATAAGGATAATTATCTCTATATTACAGGCAGAATTAAAAGCATGATTGTTCTCTCGGGCGGTAAAAAGGTCTTCCCCGAGGAGGTTGAAGCAGCTCTTGAACAGTCGGATAAGTTTAAGGAAATTTGTGTCTTTGGAGCAAAAAACAATAAAAATGATAACTCTGAAGACGTGTGTGTTGCAGTTGTGCCGTCTGATGAAACAGCAGCACTTAATAATGTTTCAGATATCATTAGAGCAGAGGTTAAGCTTCAGTCAGAAAAACTTGCTCCCTACAAGCGTCCCATAAATGTTTATATCCTAAATGAGCCTCTTCCAAGGACAACAACCAGAAAAGTCAAAAGGAATAAGGTAAAAGAGCTATTGGGCGTAAATTAAAAATCGCGTGCCCCAACACCCTTTTTCCAGTTTTCTTCTATCTTTTCAAGTGCTATACCTTTAGTTTCAGGTACCAGGTAATAAACAAAGAACAGGCAAATTATACAAATTATTACAAAGAACCAGAATGTATAGGCTGCGCCGATTTTATGCAGCATAAGCGGAAAACTGTATGTAACCATAAAATTAAATACAAAGTTAAAGAATATGCATATACTCATCGCAACACCTCTAACCTTAAGCGGAAATACTTCAGAAATTAAAGTCATACCGATAGGGCCAAGGCTGAATGCAAAGCAGACAATGTAGAACATCAGGCTGCCAACTGCAAGCCACTTAACTAGCGAGCCAAGTTCATTTGAGAGTGCAAACACACCGCCCATTACAATTAAGCTCAGCATAACACCTGTTAAACCTATGTAGAGCAGGGGTTTTCTACCGATTTTATCAGAATATGCAATAGCAACAAAAGTCATTAAGAAATTGACGACGCCTATCAGACTCGTTGCATAAATTGCACTTTGATTACTGTCAAAACCAGCCATTTTAAATATTGTAGGCGCGTAGTAAATAATCGTGTTTATACCTGTGCAGATTTGTGCAAACATTATACCAATGCCTACGACAAAAGGCATTATCAGCCATTTTTTAAATTCAAATTTTTTAGATGAACCGGTTTCAAAAGATTTTTTTATTTCGCCAATTTCATAATCAGTATCAATATTTCCTTGAATTTTTATAAAAGCATTTTTGGCATCTTCATCTCTTCCCTTTAGTACGAGCCATCTTGGTGTGTCATTTAAGAACAACATGCCAATAAAAAGCACACCTGCAGGAACGACACCTGCTAAAAGCATTAGTCTCCAGTCATGAGTAACATTTGCAAATACTGCGTTTACAACGTAGGAAAAAAGTATGCCTGCAGTTATTGCCAGTTGAAAGAGTGAAACAAACATCCCTCTTTTTTCTTTTGGAGATACTTCAGATAAATAAAGAGGCGTTGTAAAGTTTACCGCACCGACTGCAAAGCCTGTAAATATTCTTGAAGCGATTAAAAATTCAACACTTGGCGCTACGGCACAAAGAATTGAACCCACAAAAAACATGATTGCAGTTGCTATAATCACTTTCTTTCTGCCGAAAATATCAGCAAATGCGCCGGTGGTGAGAGCTCCTGTCAGCGCACCGATTAGAACCGAACTTACAAGAAAACCCTGTTGCGAAACGCTCAAATCCCAAGTTTGATTAATAAAAAGCAAAGCTCCAGAGATTACCCCTGTGTCATAACCCGATAATAATCCGCCCAAGGCTGCCATAAGGGCAGTAAAATAAAGCCAAAAATCATGCTTTTTCATATTATTAGAATAACAGATTTATTAAAAACATGCCATATCCTCCTGTTGATGATAAAATCTAATTGTATATTAGTTTTGGAATTATTTTGAGAGTAAAGGCTTTAATAACATTAATAATTTTGTTTTCTCTTTCTATGAGTGTCTTATCCATAGAAGAGATGACTAAAATTACTCTCGGGCAAGCAATTGATATTGCAGTAGAAAACAGCATTGAACTGCAAAGTCAAAAATTAAATGTTGAAATTGCAAAAAATAATATTAAAGCAGCAAATAGGCTTCAAAACCCCTCTATTGATACCGGCTGGATGCTTGGTGAAGCCGGCTCAGGTAATCCGCATGGCATTGGTGTAAGCCAGATGGTTGAGCTCTTTAAGCGTAAGCACCGCAAAAAAAGCGCTCAGGCAAGTTACGAAGTAAGTGATGAGGCTCGCCAGTTTACAAATTTTGATTTGAAAATGGATGTTAGAGAGGCATATATAAGACTTGTAAGTGCTAAATCAATTGTAGATTCACTTGAGGTTGAAGAAAAATCCCTCCTTGAAATTAACAGGCTTGTAAAGTTAAGGTACAAGAACGGGCAGGCGAGTGAAACCGATGTTATTCAATCTGATATTTCTATAAATCATATAAAAACTCAACTTAATACAGCAAGAACAAATATTATGGCTGCAAGATTTGAGTTTAACAGCGTTATGGATACAGACCCCATATATGATTCTATTGTCGAGTCCTTTGATGAAGATATAAATTTCAATCTCTTGCTCACACCGTCGCCAAAGTCCGAAATACCTCCGTTTAGCGACATTTTAGCGCTTGCTGAGCAGCACAGATATGACCTTAAAATTGCACAAAAAGAAATAGATGTTGCAAAAAATAATTTAAAAATAGAAACAAGTAAGCGCGTCCCTGATGTTGAAATAGGAGCAGGCTACTTATTTCAGCCGCTTGGTATGTCTGATGCGGGAAGATATTTAAATGGTGCATACGTAAACGCCAGTCTTGTAAATTTGCCATTGCTGTACAACTATTCACCTGAGATTAAAAATGCAAAACTGGAAATTGAAAAAGCTGAATTAAAATATGCCGCAGCCCAAAACAACGCATTTGCAAATTTAAGCAGTGCTTATGAAAAGTTAATTAATGCAAGGGTTAACCTAAATTACTATACTGATAGTTTAATTGAAGATTCAAAAAGGATGATGAAAACTTCTAAGAAAAACTATGAAGAAGGTAAAACAGACCTTACATCTCTTATCTTAATTGAGCAGTCTTACAGGTCAATAATTCTTGGCTATACAAGTGCGCTTGCAGCATATTATTCCGCATGGATAAACTTCCTGCGCGAAGTTGACGTTGAAAGTATTGATGCAACTGCAAGTCTTTAAATTTACCATTGACATGTTTTTTTGTTGGTTGTAATGTTAGTCTATCCTAACAATATGTTAGGCATGTCTAACAGTAAATAAGGAATTGTATATGAAAGTATCTTCGATAGGAAAGTTTCTCGACCAGCCCTTACTCTCAAATTCATTAAGCAGAAAAATGCCGTTAATTTTAACCGCTTCCGCTGCGGTTTTTGGAATTAAGGATACTCTTGAGCAGCCAAAAGACGAGCGTAAAAAAAGAGCGGTTAAAAACGCAATAATCCTTGGCACAATAACACTTTCATCTGTTTTTGCTTCAAGATTTATAAAAATTAAAGGCGAAACTCTGCTTGATACAATTCCAAAAGAAGAAATTTTACTTAAGCAAAGACAGGTAATAGATGATTTTGTTACTGAAAATAAAAATATAGCGAAAGATACGGTTAATATTCTAAATAAGGCAAAAAATAAGATACTGAGCCTAAAAGATACTGACAACCTGCTTAAGCAAACAATTGATATGAAAAACCGAGACGGGCTTGTTGCAACCCTGTTTGGCGGCAAAGAAGATGTTACTTCAGGCAAAATATTACAAGAAATATCTAAACTTTCCATTATGGGCTTTATACCTGTTGCAAGCGGGATTTTAGGAGGTATAGCGGCTGACAAAGCAACAAATGAATATTCAAAGGAAAAAACTACAAATAAGCTAAAAGAAGGTATATATCAGTTCTTTGCCAATATTTTCCTCTGCAATGTAGGCGCTGGAACCTTTCTTTACACTGCTGAAAAAATGCATGAAAAAGGTCTTATAAAAAAACTGACTCCTCTTAAAAAAACAGGTGTGATACTGGGTGGAATACTGGCGGTCGGCGTATTTGGAGGAAGTCATATAGCAAACTTTATCGGCAATAAAATAGTAAACCCTTTGGTTAACAAGTTAAGTAAAACTGATGATAAAAATGCCTGCAAAAAAGAAGAAAGAAAGCCGGAAGTACTCGATATTGCACTGCATACTGATGATATTGCAACGGCAGGTGTTCTCTCGGGTCTAAAATGGATTGAGCCGCTTTTGCCTGTTATGTATCTAGTTTCAGGCTACAGGAGCGCTATTGGCTATAGAAATACAAATCTTGACAAAGATAAAAATCATACACATAATTAGTGAATGAGTGAAAAGTTGACATCAAGTTTAGAAGATTATTTAGAGGCGATTTATACGTTTATTAAAAAAGATAACGCAGTAAGAGCCGTGGATATTGCAAAGATGCTTAATGTCAGCCGTGCCTCTACAACTGAAGCATTAAAAAAACTATCCGAAAAAGGCTTAATAAACTACGGAAGATACGACGCTATTTCAATTACAAAAGAGGGTGAAAAACAGGCAAAATTAATAATTGAAAAGCACAACTCTTTGTATGAATTTTTTGCTAAAGTCTTAGGTTCATCTCACGATGAAGCTCAGGAAAATGCTTGTAAAATTGAGCATATTATATCCCCTGATGCAATGAAAAGAATCATTTCTTTTACTAAATACTATTCAAAAAAATACGGCGATGAGTTTATAAAAAAAATTGATTTATAAAATTTTTTTTGTGTTATTATGATAACACAAGGAATTAGACATGCCGAAACAACAAGCAACAAAAAGGGTTAACCCTTATATCGTGGCGATTACGATACTATTGCCGGCTTTTATGTCGATGGTAGCATCATCAGCCACTAACGTCTGTCAGCCTCACATAGCGGGCTATTTTGGTGCAACGCCGTATGAGGCAAACAGTATAATAACTGCCTACATTATCTCAGGCGGCATTATGCTTCCTATATTTGGCTGGCTGGTTAATACTTTTAGTAAAAAAACAGTTGCATATTGGAGTGTTGCCTCGTTTTGTATTGGTTGTATATTATGCTTACTGTGCCGTGATTTGCATATGCTCATACTCTGCAGGGTCTTTCAGGGAGCTGCAGGCGGCGCGCTTTTGCCTTTGGCGCAAGCAGTTCTGCTTGAAACATTTCCTCCCGAGAAAAAAGGTGTAGCAATGGGATTTTTTGGCTTTGCTGCAATGTTTTCTCCGCTTTTTGGCCCGTTTGTGGGCGGATATTTAACAGATAATTACTCATGGAAGTGGGTATTTATTATGAATATTCCAATATGTTTAATCAGTCTTATTTTGATTAAATTTTTTATACAAAGCGACAAGGTAACTGAAAAACCTAAAACAAAAATAGACATGGTCGGCTTAATGGCAATAATTCTAGGAATGGGGTGCATGCAAATAGTTCTTGATAAAGGCGAGCAGTTTAACTGGTTCGATACATATTGGATATACTGGCTGACGCTCATTTCTGTTGTATCTTTTGTGTTCTTCTATATTTGGGAGCTGGAAACAAAAAAACCTGTAGTCGATGTTAGAGTTTTTAAAGACAGAAACTTCCTTGTGGGGACAATGGTAAGTTCGTTCATAAATATTATGCTCTATGGCACGTTGCTTTTAATCCCTTCATTTACGCAGAATATGCTTGGTTATTCTCCTTATTTTGCAGGCGTTTCTGTGTTTCCAAGAGCAATTTCCTGTTTTCTTGGCTTATTAATTATGGGCAAGGTTGCAGATAAAGTTGAAAACAGGCTTTTAACAGTAATAGGGCTAATTATTATGGCCTCATCAGTCTTTATGTTCTCCCAATTAAATACAACTTCCTCTTTAGAGAGCATAATTTTGCCTAACATTATCTTAGGTATAGGAATCGCAGTAACTTTTGTGCCTGTTAGCGCGCTATCATTCCTTACACTATCTAAAACTAAACTTGCAGACGCTGCGGGCTTGCATGCACTTTTTAAAAACATAGTAACAGCTATTTCAACCTCTGCTGTATCAACATTTGTAACGCGAGTATCTCAAATTCATCAGAATTATTTAGTTGCTTATTTATCCCCTACAAACTTGAATTTTCAATATAAGTTAATGGTTATAAAAACAAAGTTTATGACATATTTTGCCCCATATTTAGCAGCAAAGAAAGCAAACGGGTATTTATATAAACAAATGCTTTTGCAGTCAAAACTTTGTGCCTTTTATGATGTATTTTTGCTCTTGGCACTTATGTGTATTTTAGCAATACCGCTTATTTTCTTATTTAAAATGCCAAAGAAAAAGAAAATTACAACAATTGTCAGGGCATATTATCGTGTATTTAAGCACAGAGGTATAATTTAAAAAGCGCCCTATATGGGGCGCAAAACTTATGTGTGAAGAACAATTTGACCAAGTTCAAGAGTTTTTTTGATGTCTATTACTCTCTGATTTGGGCTTCCTACCCAATGAAGATTGTTATCCAGCTTGTCTTTTTCAAAACGTCCGTCAGCCAGGACATCTACGTATTTTAACTCGTCAATATCTTTAACATCTTCAAATAAAAAGCCTGTGTAGACCCATATAGTCTTATTTGGATACAAGTCATGTGTTTTTTTAATCAGCCTGCACACTTCTGCTCTGTTGAGTGGGTGCAAAGGGTCGCCGCCGCTAAAGGTAATGCCTGCTATATGGTCTTTATTTAGTTTTTCAAAAAGCTCGTCTTCTGCATCCTTATCAAAAGGCAAACCTCCTGAAACATCCCAGGTAATAGGGTTTTGGCAACCGTCACAATGGTGTGTGCAGCCTGAAACCCATAGTACAGTCCTGAGACCATCGCCGTTAAGCATATCGTCCGTTGTTATATCATGATAATTCATATTACATACTCACTCTATCTTTAATTTCTTCC
The DNA here is from genome assembly GCA_944323335.1 of Candidatus Gastranaerophilales bacterium. GTDB lineage: Bacteria > Cyanobacteriota > Vampirovibrionia > Gastranaerophilales > Gastranaerophilaceae > Galligastranaerophilus. Next base: position 39,959 of record CALUSB010000009.1, on the reverse strand, counting down.
ATTTTGGCGTCATTTAATCTTGTGTCGCCATTGACTCTTGAATAAGACAAATAGCCGTTCATTCTATCAATCTTAGTGAGGTTTTTGCTTCCGCACTTTGGACAAACATCCATGGATAATTCTTTATGCCCACAGTCGTCACAGTAGGCAAGTGAGAGGTTTACGCCCTCATAAAAGCCCTTATCCATAGCGCGCTCAACAAGAGTTTCGATTGCTTGAGTATTGTATGATATCGGATATTTAACGTATTGGATTTTTCCGCCGTTAAAAAGATTCCAAAATCTGTTTTCTAAATCTTGTTTTTCAATTGGAGTAACGCTTTCAGCCACATGACAGTGGAAGCTGTTTGATACATAGCCTCTGTCAGATACTTTAGGCATTATTCCGTATTTTTTTCTGAATTGCTGCACTTGCAAACCGCAAAGATTTTCAGCAGGCGTGCCGTATATAGCGTACAAGTGACCGTCTTCTTCTTTAAACTGAGCCACTTTTTTGTTTATGTATTCCATTACTTCAAGTGCAAATTGACCATCTTCTACAAGAGATTTTCCGTTGTATAGCTCTTGAAGCTCATTAAGCGCAGTTATACCAAAAGAAGCTGTAGCAGCCTTTAATAAAGGTTTGATTTTATCATGCGGTTTAAGATGTCCGCCATAAAAACCGCCCTCGCAATATGCAAGTGGATTAACTGACGCCCTCATTTCACCCAGATACTCGTAGGTTCTTATATGAATTTTTCTGATTAATTCCATGTAGTAATCCAGAACTTCATAAAAATCCTTACTTTCTTTTCTGGCTTTAGCTAAAATCATCGGCAAATGTAAGCTTACAGCGCCCACATTAAAGCGGCCGACAAAAATCGGAGTATCATTCTCATCAGCAGGTGTCATACCGCCTCTTTCAAACCAAGGGGATAAAAACGCTCTGCAGCCCATAGGTGAAATTACTTTTTTGTATTTTTTATACATAGAAGCGACATAGCCATCCCCTGTAAGTGAGAGCCAGTCAGGATACATCGCTTTTTTAGAACATTTTATACCTGCTTTATAAAGGTCGTATAATTCGCAACCCTTGGAGTGAAGATTTTCGTCATATAAGAATACAAGTTTTGGAAATAGTACAGGCTTTTTGCAAGATTTTTTCCCTTGTCCGCCCTCACGTATTTCCAACATAGTCATTGATGCCATCTTTTCAAATTCAGATGTACCAAGACCAAATGTCATAGTAATAAACGGATAATCTCCCCTGGATGAGGCTACTGTATTAAATTTATACTCCCAACCTTGAAAACCTTGCTCAAAATCGTGTTTTACATCTTTAAGCGCCTCTTCCTTTGCTTTATCGAAAGACAGGCCCAGGCAAACGTATCTGTCATAGCTTAAGTCATATGATTTTTGAGCATATGGAGCAAGAAGCTTATCAACTTCTGCAACAGTAAAACCACCATACTGTTGGCTTGCAGCCGCCATTACAATATCACCTATTACATCAAAAGCTACATCCAGTGTCTTAGGTTCATTATACCAGAGATTACCCATCTCAAAACCGCCCTTTAACACATTTGCAACGTCAAACAGGCAGCAGTTCATGGTATCTCTGCGTGCGGACATATCGTGGATGTATATATAACCTTCTCTTATGGCTTGCAAATCATCAACGGTTAAAAAGAATTTTTTATAAAGTTCTTTATTTAACTGATTAAAAATTAATGAACGCTTTGTGGAAACAAGGGCAGAGTCAGAGTTTGAGTTTTCCTTGTCGCCAATGTACATAATTTTTTGGCTTTCTTGGAAAACCTTATCCAGCATATGAACAAAATCTGTCTTATAATTTCTGTAATTCCTGTAGCTTTGGGCAACTTTAGGATTAATTTCTTCAAGCACACTTTCAACAATGTTGTGAATTTCCAAGATATTAATCTCGTTTTTTTTCATTTGTGCAACATTTTTGTTGACATATGTACAAATTTTATCAATTTCTTCGTTACTAAATTCTATCAGCATTCTGGCAGCAGATTTTTTAACGGCTGACACAACCTTTTCTACATTGTATTTTTCTTTAGTGCCGTCTTTCTTTATAATGCAGACGTTTTCCATAATTGAGCGCGAAGCGTCGATTACTTGATTTGTAAATTCAAGATTAGCCTCTCTTGCTTTTTGAACTGCATCGGTAACTAAGTGCGAATTAAAACTGACAATTTTTTCGTCATTGTTGAGTGCGTTTTGCATGATGTAAATCCCCTTATTAGTCTCGTAATATCATGACAAATTAAGTGTTCCGACTGTAACGGCTGCGGACCAGTGAGGGACTTGCACCCTTGCTTTCCTTAATTATTTTTCTATTTTAATACACAAGTCGAGCATGGTCGAACATTTTTTTGAAAAAATCACATCAATGTAGTATATATTGAATTAGAGCATGTTAATAAAAATTAACAACTAAAAAAGATTAAAAATATGACAGGATTTGACAAGCATGTTTGTATAAAATATAATTTTGTTGCTGATTTCACCTATAGTTTCTAATATCGCATGAAGCCCTTATACGGCTTGTTAACAACACAATGAAAAGGAGAAAATAATGGAATGTACTATAGAAAAAACTGTGCCATGTTGGCAAGGTTTTAACAAAGGCGCGTGGAGCGAGACAATTGATGTTGTAGATTTTATAAAAAGAAATTACACCCCCTACGACGGTGATGATAGTTTCTTAGAAGGCCCGACACAAAGAACAATTGATGTTTGGAATATTGTTAAAGACCTTATGAAAAAAGAGCATGAAAATAACGGGCTCTTGGATGCGGACGTATCTACTCCATCAGCAATTGACGCTTATAAAGCAGGTTATATAAATAAAGAAAAGGAATTAATAGTCGGCCTGCAAACAGATGCTCCGCTAAAAAGGGCAATTATGCCATATGGCGGTCACAGAATGGTAGAAGCATCTTGTAAAGCTTACGGACTTCAAGAAGATGAAAAAGTAAAAGAAATTTTTACAAAATACAGAAAAACACACAATGAAGGAGTTTTTCAAGCTTATACTCCTGAAATTCGCGCTTGCAGAAAAAGCGGTATCATCACCGGTCTTCCCGATGCTTACGGCAGAGGAAGAATCATAGGTGATTACAGACGTGTGGCACTATATGGTATTGATAGACTTATAGAAGAAAAACTTGAAGAAAAGGCCTCATCTGATGCTCTTAATATGACTGCTGATATTGTAAGAGAAAGAGAAGAAATATCAGAACAAATCCTTGCACTTGAAGCTATGAAAAGAATGGCTGAAACGTATGGCTATGATATTTCTAAGCCTGCAAATAACTTTAGAGAAGCGGTTCAGTGGACTTATTTTGGCTACTTAGCAGCAATTAAAGACCAAAACGGTGCTGCAATGTCACTTGGCAGGGTATCAACTTTCTTAGATATTTATTCTCAAAGAGACATTGAAAACGGCACATTAACAGAATCTGAAGCCCAAGAGATTATGGATGATTTTGTAATCAAATTAAGAATGGTAAGATTCTTAAGAACACCCGAGTACAATGAACTCTTTAGCGGCGACCCTGTATGGGTTACAGAATCAATAGGCGGCATGGCAGATGACGGCAGGACTTTGGTTACAAAGAACTGCTATAGAATGTTACATACTCTAACTAACCTTGGCCCTGCGCCTGAACCAAACATGACTGTGCTTTGGTCGGTAAATTTACCTGATAATTTCAAAAAATTCTGTGCAAAATTGTCAATAAATACTTCATCAATTCAATATGAAAATGACGATTTGATGCGCCCAATGTTTGGCGATGACTACGGTATAGCATGTTGTGTTTCTCCTATGGTAATAGGTAAAGAAATGCAGTTCTTCGGCGCTCGTGCCAACCTTGCAAAAGCTCTTTTATACGCTATTAACGGCGGTGTGGATGAAAAATCTTTTGCTCATGTTGCACAAGGCTTTGAGCCTATTACATCAGAGTACCTTAACTACGATGAAGTAATGAGAAAATTTGACTCCATGATGGAATGGCTTGCAAAAACATACGTAAATGCGCTAAATATAATTCACTTTATGCATGATAAGTATTACTATGAAAAGGCCCAACTTGCCCTTATGGAGCGCGATGTAGTCAGAAAATTAGGCTGCGGTATTGCAGGATTTTCAGTTACCGTCGATTCACTTTCTGCTATCAAGTACGCAAAAGTTAAACCCGTAAGAAATGAAGAAGGTATAGCGGTTGACTTTGAAATTGAAGGTGATTTCCCTAAATTTGGCAACAATGACGATAGAGTTGACTCAATTGCTACAGACCTTGTAGAGCGCTTTATGAGCAAAATTGAAAAATTGCCGACATACAGAAACGCTATTCCAACACAATCAATTCTTACAATTACATCTAATGTTGTGTATGGCAAAAAGACCGGTAACACGCCTGACGGCAGAAAAGCCAATGTTCCTTTTGCCCCTGGAGCTAACCCGCTTCATGGCAGAGACGAGTGCGGTGCTTTGGCTTCGCTTTGTTCAGTTGCTAAATTACCTTTTAAACACGCAAAAGACGGCATTTCTAATACTTTCTCAATTATTCCTAACTCTTTAGGCAAAACTGAGGATGACAGGGTAAGCAATTTAAAAGGTATGCTTGATGGTTATATGTCAAATATGGGCCAGCACCTCAATGTTAACGTATTAGACAGAGAAACCCTAAAAGACGCTATGGAACACCCTGAAAACTATCCTCAACTTACAATAAGAGTTTCAGGATATGCCGTTAATTTCATCAAATTAACAAGAGCTCAACAGGAAGATGTTATATCAAGGACTTTTCACGAGCGCTTTTAGTAAATAATAAGCATTGCGGCACAATTTTGTGCCGCTTTTTTAGTATAAATATGGATAATAATCTTGCATATATTCATTCAATTGTAACAGGCGGTACTGTTGATGGGCCGGGCGTCAGGTATGTAATTTTTTTTCAGATGTGCCCGTTTAGGTGTAAATACTGTCATAACCCCGATACTTGGACAAAAAATAAGCTTGGCATAAAAACCTTTGATAGTGTTTTTAGCGATATTTTAAAGTATAAAAATTTTTTCAATTTCTCAGGCGGAGGTGTCACTGTATCAGGCGGCGAGCCACTTTTGCAAGCAGGTTTTGTTGCAAAATTATTTAAAAAATTAAAGGACGAAGGTATACACACAGCTGTTGACACTTGCGGATATGTTGAAATAACTGAACAGGTAAGAGAAGTTATAAAATACACCGACCTTTTTTTACTAGATATTAAGCACTTGGATGAGACTAAACATTTAGAACTAACAGGCAAAGATAACAAAAAAACGCTGGAATTTTTGCAATATTTATACAAAAATAACAAAAAAATCTGGATTAGACAGGTTGTAGTTCCTAATCTTACAGATGATGATAACTACATTAATGAACTAATTTCACTTTTAGACAACTATAGAGCGGTTATAGATAAAGTTGAGCTTTTGCCTTACCATAAAATGGGCGAGGAAAAATGGAAAAAACTTGGGTTAAAATATGAACTAAATGCCGAACCGCCAAGCGCTCAAAAGATGAAACATATAAGGCAAAGGATTGAAGAAGCGGGCTTTGAAGTTTTACTTAGTTAATATAAAATCTTCATTTGAATATTTTTCAACAAGTTCTTGTATAAGCTTTTTATCAAAAATCTCCCTTTTTTCCCTTGGAATAAGTGATAAAATCTTTGAGGCACGAGAGTGATTGATATTACATTTTTTAACAAGATAATAGCCATAATCCGTGTGCAGACCAAGTTTAGCACACAGATAGTATTTAAGAGAAAAACCCCACTTGCAGCTTTCATAAAAATCGTAATAGTATTTATCTAAAAGCCTATAGAGCGCCTGTACATCGTATTTTTTAGAGTAATTTGTATTCAGATAATCAGCTATAACCTCTGTTTGCAAATTACCTGCACCCCTGCCCATTCCATAAAGCGAAGAATCAAGAATAATGTTTCTGTTTATATTTGAATTTAGAAACTCTTGGGCATTTGCCATTGAAAGCTGCAAACTGTTATGTGTATGCAAGCAAAGAGAAATACTTTCATCCAGTCTATTGTCAGCAAGATTTACTAATTTATTCAGTGATACTTTATCAAGCGAACCTATTGAATCAACAAGCGAAAAACCAAAAGGTCTAAGCTTATTTACTTCATTCAGCAGGGTTTTAATCTCATCTTCAGTGTATAGTGTAATAAAAGTAGGGTTTAAAAAGATTTTATACCCTTTATTTATGAGTTCTTGCGCTGATTTTATAGCATCTTTAATTTGATATTTTTTAAAAATTACTCTTATTATACTGCAGTATTTATTTTTTACCTCAGGCAACAAAGAAATATCATAATCAGAAACCTTTAACATAAAGACAGCTTTTTTTATGTCAAAATTTTTGCTCAAATATGGTGCTAATTTAGAGACATCATTAAACAAAGTATGGTTGCTGTCTTTTATGTTGTTAGTTAAAAAACCACACTCTATAAAATCGATTTTAGAGTTATCAAGTACATCAATTGTTTCAAAAATACAATTTTGACCAAATGTCCAATTGTTGGCGTAGCCGCCGTCTCTTAGTGTACAGTCAAGAATTTGCACCCTTTTGTTCATAAATTTAGTATAGCAGAAAAAAAATGGCTAAATTTTAATCAATAAAAATTTAGAATCTTTAAGCGCCAAAACTTTATGCTCGTGGTCTTTTTTAAACATTAAAATATCACCCTCATCAAGCAGAAACTTTTGTGCATCAAAGTGCATTTCAATTTGACCTTCAATAAGATAGACCGCACTGTTGCATGATGAAGTATGAGTGTCAATTATCTCGTCTTTTTTGAGCGCAATAATATTTAAGTTACTTTCCCCATCCTCAAGGAGGGTTTTCTTTTGCATTTTTTGTGAGTTAAGCTCGACTATTTCACTTGCGTTTAATACGTTGTAGTACATAATTTCTCCTTATCGTATAGAGAAATTATTAACGATGAGCACTCAAAAAACATCCGACAAAACGGCAATAAAAAACGGAGAGGGGGGGATTCGAACCCCCGGTGGAGTTACCCCCACACAAACGTTCCAGGTTTGCACCTTAAACCACTCGGACACCTCTCCAAAAGGCATATAACAATATTACCTAAAGAAGATGTGCTTGTAAACACTAAAATTATATTTTAATGCCAAATTTTACTTCAAGCATTTTTAATATTGCATCAAGCTTGTTGTTTACGTTAAATTTCCTATAGACATTTGTCAGGTGAACCTTTACGGTATGTCTTGAGATAAAAAGATGTTTACCGATTTCTTTATAAGTATTATACTTAATTGCACTTAAAAGCACCTCTTGTTCTCTTTGAGTTATTCCAAACTGCTCGTCAACAGGTTTATCAATCGGTAAACACTCGACATTTGGCATATTAGATATTAATCTTGCAAACAAATTACACATACAATCATCAAAATAATGCTCGCCGTTTATTACTCGTTTTATTATAAATTTTAGTTTTTCATCAGGATAATTATTAAGGCAATACGCTCTTATTCCAAATTTTACAAGTTTGAAAAATTCATTTTCATCGGTGGATTTTGTGATAATAATAATTTTTAACAGAGGATTATCTTGCTTGATTTTTTCAAGCTGCAAAAGAGTTTCCTTCTTATACACAAACGAAGAAAATATAACGACATCGGGTGTAGATTGTGAGATTTTAGATATAAAATTATCTTCATAGCTGCACTCGCCTGCACGCTTTAGAGTACATGCCTCAAATATTTTGTGCCTTAGTGATGCTCTTAATAGCTTATTAGAATCAACTATAAAAACATTTGTTTCTTTCGCAGAGAGCGAATCTTTAAATCTTGGGGAAAGCCTGAGTGATTTTTGCATATAAATCCTATCTTGTTATAAATTCTATTTAATTTATACGCAAATAACATTTGTAAACAATTTTATTTGCCAAAATAATTTATATTAACATCTCATTTATAACAAAAAAGCCTGAAATGTACTAAATTCAGGCTTTTATAGTGTTAATATTTTGTAATAATTTTATTGTTTTTTCTCAATTACTATCTTGTCATCTTTCATATCCATAACAAGTTCATCGTTTGGTTGATAATTTCCGGTAAGGATTTCTTCAGCTAATACGTCTTCTACTTTCTTTTGAATAACTCGTCTTAGCGGACGAGCACCATAGGTTTCAGAGTATCCTTCTTTTGCAAGATAATCCTTGGCAGCATCTGTAACCTCGATTTTTAGCTGTCTTTCATTTAGTCGTTTAAACAAGTCGTTTAACATCAGGTCAACGATTTCGCGTATTTCTTCTTTGTTTAGATGTGCAAAGACAATAATATCGTCAATCCTATTTAGAAACTCCGGCCTAAAAGACTTCTTAAGCTCTTCCATAACTGTTTCTTTCAGTTTTTCATATTTGTCTTTCTTCTCGTCGTTTGTAACAGAAAAACCGAGCTTTGATGTATTTTGTATCATATGAGCACCTACGTTAGATGTCATAATGATGATAGTGTTTTTAAAGCTGACGTGGCGTCCCTTTGAATCGGTCAAACGTCCGTCATCAAGTATTTGCAACATTATGTTAAATACGTCAGGGTGAGCTTTTTCTATTTCATCAAAAAGCACGACAGAGTAGGGTTTTTTTCTGATAATCTCGGTCATATGGCCGCCGTCATCATATCCGACATACCCCGGAGGAGAACCGATAAGCTTAGCTGTTGTATGTTTTTCCATAAACTCAGACATATCAATTCTGACCATATTGTCTTCGGAACCAAATACAGCTTCAGCTAGAGCTTTTGCAAGTTCAGTCTTACCTACGCCTGTTGGCCCTGAGAAAATAAAACTTCCTATCGGACGATTTGGACTTTTTAGACCTACTCTTGCACGTCTTATAGCTTTTGAAATTGAAACAACTGCCTCATGCTGACCGATAACACGGGCATGAAGCGTGTCTTCCAGCTTAAGTAGTCTTTGAGATTCGCCCTCGGTGATTTTTGTTACAGGAATACCTGTGATAGTTGAAATTACCTGAGCAACTTCCTCAACACCTACTGTCGGTTTGTTTTCATCTTGTGTATTTCTCCAGCGTTCTTGAATTTCTCTTATCTGGTCTTTAAGATTAGCCTCATCATCTCTTAAATCAGATGCTTTTTCGAACTCTTGATTTCTTATTGCATCTTCTTTTTCTTTGATAATTGCTTTGAGTTGTTTTTCAAGCTCTCTGCCTTCAGGAGGAAGGGCCGAGACATTCAAGCGAACTTTTGAGCTTGCCTCATCGATTATATCAATTGCTTTATCGGGCAAAAATCTCTCTGTTATAAACTTGCTTGAAAGTTCAGTTGCAGCAACTATTGCTTCATCAGATATATGAAGTTTGTGGTGTTCTTCGTATTTTGGTTTTAAACCGCGAATGATTTCAATTGTTTCCTCAACTGAAGGCTGGTCAATTATAACTGGTTGAAAACGGCGCTCAAGTGCAGAATCCTTTTCAATATGTTTTCTATACTCATCAAGTGTTGTAGCGCCGATAACTTGAATTTCACCACGTGATAGAGCAGGTTTTAAGATGTTTGCTGCATCAATAGCACCTTCAGCAGCCCCTGCACCAATTAAGGTGTGCATTTCATCAATTACAAGAATAACATTTCCCGCTTGACGAATTTCATCCATAATTTTTTTCAAGCGCTCTTCAAATTCACCGCGATACTTTGTACCTGCAACCAGTAAGCCCATATCAAGCTGAATAATTTTTTTATTTTCAAGAATATCAGGAACTTCACAGTCGACAATTTTTTGTGCTAAGCCCTGAGCAATTGCAGTCTTACCAACACCTGGTTCACCGATTAATATAGGGTTATTTTTTGTACGACGTGCAAGAATTTGAATAACTCTTTCAATCTCTTTTTCCCTGCCAACAACAGGGTCAAGGCGCTGCTCTTGAGCAGCAAGTGTTAAATCTGTACCAAACTCATCAAGACTCGGTGTTTTTGCCTTGCTTTGTGAAGCACCAGGCGTTGCAGTTTGCGCCCCAGATGATGATGTTTTTGTTTCACCAAGAAGTTTAATAACATTGCTTCTGCATTTGTTCAGGTCAACTCCAAGGTTTTCAAGGACTTTAGCAGCAACGCCTTCGCCCTCTCTTATAAGACCTAAGAGCAAGTGTTCAGTACCAATGTAGTTATGACCGAGTTGTCTGGCCTCATCCCAAGAAAGCTCAAGAACCTTTTTGGCTCTCGGAGTAAAAGGAATTTCAACCGCAACAAAGCCGCTGCCTCTTCCGATTATTTTTTCTACCTGAGCACGTGCTTCTTTTATTGTTACTCCCATCGATTTAAGGGTTTTTGCTGCAATACCAGTACCTTCGCCTATTAAACCAAGAAGAACCTGCTCGGTACCAACAAAGTTGTGCCCCAAGCGTCTTGCTTCTTCTTGAGCAAGCATGATAACTCTTATTGCTTTTTCGGTGAATCTTTCAAACATTGTTATAAACTTCCTAATACAATTTACTAATTCTATAGATTTATTTTACAACAAACATATAGATATTCAATTATTCAATCATATCAATTCTGCGTTTATGTCTGCCGCCTTCGAAACCTGTTTTAAGCCATACATCAACAATATCAAGTGCTAAGTTTTGACCAATTACACGCTCGCCGAGGCAAAGGATATTTGCATTGTTATGTGCGCGAGATACCCTTGCGGAATATGTATTTTCCAGACAAACTGCGCGAATACCTTTTGTTTTATTGGCAGTGATTGACATGCCGATACCTGTTCCGCAAACCAAAATGCCGCGGTCAAAATTGCCAGCTGCAACCTCTTGAGCTACTTCTTTTGCAACAATCGGATAATCGCTTTGTTCAAGTGTATAAATACCAAAGTCTTTATATTCTATGTGGTGTACACCAAGGTATTCAAGGATTTTTTCTTTAAGATGAAATCCGCCGTGGTCGCAGCCGATAGCAATTTTTAAGTTTTCCATAGTAAAACACTCCCATTAAACTGTATATAAAAATTATACAGTTTTTTTGAGAGCGTGTAAACTAAATTACTAAGTTTAATTACTGTCCTTGTAATATCTTTAATTTTGTTATAAGATTGTGTGCGTATACGGTACATTAATGAGGAAAACATTATGACAGAAAGAAAACTCGTTGGAACAGGCGAAATGTTCAAAAAAGCACTTGCGGGTAAATACGCTATTGGTGCTTACAATGTTAACAACATGGAAATTTTGCAAGGTATAGCAGAAGCTGCTGAAGAAACTCGCTCACCTATAATTTTGCAGGTTTCTGCAGGCGCAAGGAAATATGCTAACCAAACATACCTTATTAAACTTGTTGAAGCTGCTCTTGCTACAACTACAGTTCCGATTGCTCTTCACTTAGACCACGGTGCTGACTTTGAAATTTGTAAAGCTTGTATCGACGGCGGTTTCTCTTCAGTTATGATCGACGGTTCAAGATTCCCGCTTGAAGAAAATATAGCTCTTACAAAACAAGTTGTAGACTACGCTCATGCAAGAGGTGTTTCAGTAGAAGCTGAACTTGGAAAACTTGCAGGTGTTGAAGACGACGTTAAAGTTGATGCTAAACACGCTACATACACTGACCCTGAAGAAGCAGCAAGATTTGTTAAAGAAACAGGCTGCGACTCTCTTGCTATTGCAATCGGTACATCACATGGTGCATACAAATTCAAAGGCGAAGCAAAACTTGACTTTGAAAGACTTGCTGAATGCAAAAAAGCAATATTTGATGTTGTAGGTTATGATTATCCTATCGTACTTCACGGCTCATCTTCTGTTCCTAAGGAATTTGTTGCTAAATGTAATAAATATGGCGGTAACTTGCCTGATGCTCAAGGTGTTCCCGAAGAAATGTTAGCATATGCTTCAAAACACGGTGTTGCTAAAATCAATATCGATACAGACTTGAGATTGGCTATGACATCTACAATTCGCGAGTTCTTTGTTGAACATCCCGAAAAATTCGACCCGAGAGAATATATGGGCCCCGGCAGAACTGCAGTAAAAGAAATGGTAATGCACAAAATGAGAGATGTTCTAGGCACAGCTGGCCACGCTGATGACTAGTAAATAAATAATCGTTTTTCAAATGAGCCTTGTTTATAACGAGGCTCATTTTTTATTGTCAAGGCTTTTTTGACAAATTTTAAATATTTAAAAAAAAATTTACTTTATGAAATATTTGCTGATTTTTATAGTCCATCTGTGCTATAAAAGAGAGGAAATGGATAATACTTCACACATAAAAGGGGAATAATCTAAATGAGTGAATACCTAAGTAAAGAAGAGATTAAACAATGGAGAAGCTCTCTTGAAAAAATTACTTTAGAGGAGTATGCAAAACGTCTGGGTAAGACATTAAAAGAGGAAAAACAGACAAGAGATATAGTAGATATCGTTCTTAAAAATGAAAAGATTTCAGCATCTGTTTCTGAAATAAAAAATGAAAAACCTAAGGATAAAATACTTAAAATCGCTTCAAAATCAGTTGAAATACAAGAAAAACATATTAACAAGACAGAAAAATCAAAAGATATTTTCTCGTCATTAAATATATCTTTCAAAAAGTCTTTAACACAAAGAGAACAGGCGGTTCTGGAACACTTTATTAAAAATAAAAATCAAATTGTCTTTGCAAAAGACCTTGCAAGTGTTCTTGATTTGCCTACCGACTATGTTTATAAATACATCAAAAATCTAAGAACAAAGATAAATGAAGACATTCTCCAAAACGCTACAAAAGGCGGTTACAAACTTAATATTCAATAGTGTTAAGAATTTGCCTAAATTTTAAAAAAATCATATAATCAGGCAATGGAGAATAATTTAAAACAAGCTTTCACCCTTATAGCCTCTGCGATTAACAGAACAGATGCGCTTAAGGGTGATTTTTATAAAAAGATTTTAGAAGACCTTTTATCTGCCATAAAATTTGACTACGGCGCTATTTACTTTGTTGACTCGCAGAATTTTGCACCAAAACAAATTATTTCAAATAACTCTGAAGAGCTCATATTTGATGAAAATCTGTATGAATTTGTCTCAAACTCTAAAGAACATACATTTGTAGTTAAAAATCTGGACTATAAAAAGAAAAAGTACAATTACACGGCATTTTCAAAATTACTTATAAGAAACTCTCTCTACGGGATTATTACCGTTGCAAGAGACAAAGAATTCAGCGAACTTGAGCTTTCGACCTTAGGGGCATATAGCGCAGTTGTTTCTTATTTAATTAAAGACTATGAATTAAACGATGTCTTTAAAATGCAATTAAAAGCCTTGCAAGAGGCAATAATAGAAAAAAATAACGCATATGATGTTATTGAAAAACAGCACAAGAAATTAATTGAACTTGATAAAACAAAAAACGCGTTTTTGGCTAACATTTCTCACGAACTAAGGACTCCACTAAATGCTATTATCGGCTTTTCGCAGGCCTTAGGTTGTAAAATTTTTGGCGATTTGAACCAAAAGCAGGAAGAATACATAAAAGATATTCAAATATCAGGCCTACATCTTTTGGGTATGATAAATGAGATTTTAGACTTGTCAAAAATTGAGTCTAAAGCGATGAAAATTTCTCTTTGCGAGCTTGACCCAGGTGTTGTAATTCAAGAGGGCATAAATATCCTCACGCCGCTTTTTGAGCAAAAAACAATCAAAGTAAATTTCTCTAATAAGTGCAAAAAGCACATAATAGCTGATTATCAAAAGTTGCAACAGATACTGTATAACCTCTTGAGTAATGCCATTAAATTTACTCCCGAGAAAGGCAAAATTGATATAAGAATATCAACATCAGGCAAAGATTTTATCTTAGAAGTGCAAGATACAGGTGTTGGTATAGATAAAAAATACCATAACAAAATTTTTACCAAATTCGTTCACTTGAACAACTTATACACTAAATCACAAAATTCTACGGGGCTTGGACTAACCATTACAAAAGAACTTGTTAAACTTCACAAGGGGAAAATTACACTTGAAAGTACGGTTGGCAAGGGGACTACATTTAGGGTAGAACTAAAAGGAGCAGTTGTAGCGTGAAAAAAATCCTCGTTGTTGAAGACAATGAAACAAACATGAAGCTTTTTTGCGATATTTTAGAGTATAAAGGATACAAGGTAACAAAAAACTTTGACGGACAAGAGGCTTATACAACTATCAAAAATAACTCTTTTGACCTTATGATACTTGATATTCAACTGCCCAAACTCGACGGTTTTTCGCTTATCAAAAAACTAAAAGAAGAAAATATAAAAATTCCAAAAACTATTGTCGTGTCAGCCTTTGCAATGGATAAAGATAAGCAAAATGCAAAAATGCTCGGCTGCGAGGAGTATTTGACAAAGCCCATTGATATTATGAACTTTATCTCAACTGTTGAAAAGCATACAAAATAGCTACTTATCAAGCACTTTGTGAGTTTTTAGATTTTTACATACACCGCAATTAGAGCATTTAACATCACATGGAATAGTTGTCTTTGCCTCTTTGGCAAGCTTATACTCGTTTATAAGCCAAGTTTTATCTAGTCCCGTGTCAATAATATCCCAAGGCAGCTCATTTTCCGTAGTATAAGCTCTTGTGGCCTCTTCTTCAATATCTATATCAAGGTCTTTTGCAATCTTATGATAAAGCTCAAAATCAATATTTTCTTCCCAAGAATCAAGATATGAGCCGCTTTTATAAAGTTCATAAATGAAATCAGCAACTCTAATATCCCCACGGGTCAAAAACGCCTCAAGCTGAGAAACTCTCGGCGAGTGGAAGTTTAATCTGGCATTTTTAATCTCAGGTTTTCTTGAGAGCAAAAGCGCCTTTTTGCGCTCTATTTCAGCAAGTGAATTTTGCGGATGCCACGCAAAAGGTGTATGCGGTTTTGGAACAAAAACAGATATAGAGCATGTTATAGCAGGCTTTCTGTAGCCTCTTTTCTTACATTCAAAGTTAATTGTTTTAATTAAATCTGCAATGGCCAAAACATCGTCATCAGTCTCAAAAGGCAGCCCGATGATAAAATAAAACTTAATCTTATCCCAGCCGTTTTCAACACAAGATAAAACCGCATTTAATATTTGCTCTTGAGTCAAATTTTTATTTATAATATCTCGCATTCTTTGACTGCCGGCCTCAGGAGCGATTGTAACAGTAGCTTTTTTCTCTGCTTGCATCAATTTTGCAAGTTTAGTAGAAAACTTATCCGCCCTTTGACTAGGCAGAGAAACATTCACGCCAGTGCCCTTAAAATGCTTGTTTAATTCTTCTATAATCTCTTCAATTGAGCTGTGGTCATTAGATGAAAGAGACAAAAGCGAGTACTCGTCGTATCCCGTGTTTCTTACATAATCACAAGCAAGAGAGATGATATCGTCTTTTTTTCTCTCCCTTATGGGCAAATTTGTGTGTGAACTTTGGCAAAATCTGCACAATCTGCCGCAGCCGCGTCTAATTTCAACAGTTGCCCTATCATGCACACTTACAAAGTGTGAAATAGGTGATTTTGTCGGGTGCGATTTTTTATCCGGTACAAATATCCTTTTTCTAGTTTTTTTAGGATAAATAGGACAATAAACACCCTCAATTTTTGACAATTCTTCAAGAATTTTAAATCTGTCCAGGTGTTTAATCGAGTTATATTTTTCTAAAATCTCAACGCAAACCTCTTCACCATCACCTATTACAAATAAATCAACAAATTTTGACAATGGCGCAGGATTAAAGGCACATGGCCCGCCTGCAAAAATTATCGGGTCATCATTTTTTCTGTCTTTTATAAACGGTGAAATCCCCGAGCATTCAAGAAGTTTAAGAAGCGTAGTGTATGACATTTCATACTGCAGCGCTACAGCTAAAAAGTCAAAATCTTTAAGCGGCTCTTTAGACTCAAGGGCATAAAGAAGTTTATTTTCCTTTTGAAGCAAGTCCAAAAAGTCCTTATCGGGAGCATATGCTCTATCTGCCATGAAATTTTCACAGGAATTTATTACATGGTATAAAATTTTATGTCCAAAGTTACTGATACCGATTTCGTATTTATCTGGAAAAACAAATGCAACCCTAACATCGGCAGATGCAAAATCCTTGTTTTGGCTTAAAAACTCTGAACCTATGTATCTGGACGGGCGTTCGCAAGAGTGCAGTATTGACGCGTATTCTTCTAAAAATTTTTGAGAGTTCATGCAAGATTTTCCGGCTTTAGTTTGTCTATATCTATTATCTCACCCTCTATTTTACCATTAAAATAAGCATCAAAAAACAGATTTAATTTTGCACCTTCTACAAAAAAGTTGTAAACAAAAGTGCCCTCTTGAGTTTTCCTAGCAACAGAGATTATATATCTGACGTCTTTTGAATACTCAAGCAAATGCTCTAAATTGAACTCCAGACCGTTTACATCTTTTTTTAGTTTTATATATTCAAAACCTAAATATGCTTTCAGCTGTGCTATTTTTTTATTTCCGTTCGGGATAAATCTGGTTATTTTACTCATATAACAATTAAACAATATGTTTATATTTTTTTCAAAAAATTAATATATATTAATAAAATCCGCATTCAAGATATACTCAATGCGGATTTACTTAACAATAGCTTATTTGTGCTTATTTAAAATTTATGCTGCTTTTTGTTCTTCAGCAGGTTTTTGTTCTTCTTGAGCAGGAGCAGCTTGTTCTTGGGCAGCGTCAGCCTGAGGTGCTTGAGCATTAGCTGTGTCTGCTGCAGGTACATCACCAAGTTTTGCTATAGCTTCTTGAGCAGTTTGTTTAATATCAGCATCTTGGTCGTTTAGTGCACCTTGAAGAACTTGTTCCACTTCAGCTTTTTCTTCAGGTTTAGCTATATATTGAAGAGCTTGAATAGCGGCTATTTTCAATTCTTTATTAGGTTCATTTTGGATAGTGTTAACTATTTCGTTATAACCCATTAAATCTTTAAGAGCTAAGTTAGCAGGAGCTTGTTTTCCTTGCTCTGTTTGGAACTGAGCATACTGAGCTTCATTATCTCTTGAAAGTTTTTGAACCATAGCAAGAGTGAATAGTGCAAAGATTTTGTTTTTATTTGCTGCTACTTTTGGTGAAAGTTGGTCTAATTGTGCTTGTTCTTCTGGAGTTAATTTTTCACCTTTATTTTGTTTTTCGGCAAGTGCCTTTTGTTCTTCTGTTGCGTCAGGAAGAGCACTTGTGTCAGTATTGATTACATCAATTAAAGACTGTTTAACAGGGTCAGTTGCAACTTGAAGAGCTATGTCAGGAGTTGCTTGAGTAAAGTTAGCGATTGAAGTTATTGCTTCCGCTTGTGTATTATAGTCTGTGCTTTTTAAATCTTTAATTAAAGCATCTGTATCAACTTTAGGAGCCTCTTCTCCTTGCTTTACCTCAGGCATTTGAGTTTGTTCAGCAGCGGGAGCTGCAGATGCTTGTTGAGGCTCAATTGTACTCTCTGGCATTGGTTGAGGTGCAACAGGAGCCACAGGAGCTTGTTGAGGCATTATTGGATTTGCTGCATATTGTTGATAAGGAGATTGCACCATTTGTTGTGTTTGCGGGCCCCATGCCGAAGCTTCAGGCATTGCATAAAGCTGGCTGGAATAATTATATGGAGCTTGTGTAGGAACAGAACCGTAGCTTTTGGGCTCATAGATATTAATGCTTACTGCGCTTGGTACTTGGGGGTATTGCTGTTGTGAATACTGCGGTTGTATCATATAAATCTCCTTTGATAGATATCATTTAACAGTTGTAATAAATCTTGTGATTAAAATAAATTGCTATTTTTTTTTATTTTATTAAGTTTTGTTAATTAAGGTCAAAACAGGCTCTGTTACGGTGTTACAAAAACTACTTTCTTAAATAATCTGTTTTTTCAAATAAGTTAGTACTGTTTTTAATAAAATCCCATGCCACAGATAAACCAAGACCTATAACGCCAAACTTTTTCATGCCGTCTTTCTTTGCAAAAAATGCTAAAGCAGAGAAGCCGAGTGTAGCAAAATTATGACATATACCCTTAGCGGCTCCAACAACATAACCTGAAGCCAAGTTCCAAACTTCGGACAATTGAAGAGGATATTGAAAATCCATAATCCATTGCTTCATGCCATTATGCTTAGCACTTGGATAGTTCAGTTTCGAAGCTCCAATGTTTTGAGCAATAAAGTCATCTGCATAGTTGCTTTCGCGCTTAATATTTGCTTCTCTTTTTGCCAACGAATGAATGTCATACAAAGAAGCACCCGAGGCCATTAACGCTGCTGCTTTTGAAGCTACATTAAGTACTGTCATTATGCAGCCTCCTTAGTTTCTTGAGTTTCTTGTTTTTTTGTCTCTTCGTTAACAGGTTCGTCAGATTCATATTTTACCTTTTCTCCTGCGCTCATGTTAAGAAGTATCTGTGAGGCTAACAGTGAATCTTCACCGTATTCTTTTTGACCGTCTGCTTGAATTGCTTTTAAGATTTCTACTGTTTGCTCATTACCTGTTGCGTATCCTGCCTCAAGTGTTGTCAAACCAAGAAATCTTACTGCAGAGTTAGGGTCTTGTAGTATCTTGTTTAAAAGTGCAGTTAAAGCTGCATCGTTTTTTCTTGCTGAATCTTCTTTAAATCTTTCAAGTACATCTTGTGCACCCATCAGGCGAACCTTTGAGTCTTGAGAGTTTAAATAATTTTCAAGTGATTTTATATAATCATCAGTAAGAGGAACTTTTTCTTTCATCTTTTTTTCCTCTTTCTTATCTTCTGTTTTTGCTTCTTCTTGAGTTGTTTGAGGTGCGGGCGGCGCAGGAGTTTGATTGTCGCCCACCGCATTAAGAGAGTTATTGTTTACATTGTTATTATAATTCATAGGATATTGCATCTGCATTGGTTGAGAACTATACAGACTACTTTGAGGATATTGATAAACTCCGTTTTGATAAGGCTGGCACATTGGATTTGTTGTGCCTACTGTCGGATTCATAATATTTATTGAAACAGCACCGCAAGTTGCCATAGGCATTCCCTGAGGCATATACTGTTGCTGATTGTTAAGAGGATAACTCATATTCTATACTCCACTTCCTTATATTAATAAAATCGCGAAAGACAAATAATGTGCTTATTTTGAATAAAATGTTACAAATTATTAACTTTTTTATAAAATTTTTTGTGATAATATTTAGTAAAAACACAGTTATCAAGGAGAGAAAATGTCACCTGTTGATATGAAAGAAAAATATGAAATGGTCATAGGACTTGAAGTCCATGCCCAGCTAAAGACTAATACAAAAATATTTGCGCCAGACGGAGCTGCTTTTGGTAAAGAACCAAACACTCAAACATCAGCTATTACCCTAGGTATGCCAGGTGTGCTTCCCGTTTTAAATAAGGAAGCCGTTAGAATGGGTATTTTAACCGGTCTTGCACTAAATTCTGAAATACCAAAAAGATGTAAATTCGACAGAAAACAATATTTCTATCCTGATTTGCCAAAAGGGTATCAAATTTCTCAATTTGACGAACCTATTTGTCTTGGCGGTTGGGTGCAAATTTCAAATAAAAAAATTGGCATAACAAGAGCACATCTTGAAGAAGACGCTGGAAAACTGGTGCACGCAGGCGCTGCAGGTTTATACGGTTCTTCATACTCACTTGTAGACCTTAACCGCGCAGGAACACCGCTGCTTGAAATAGTATCAGAACCCGATATGCGCTCATCAGAAGAAGCAAGAGAATATGTTGAGCAGTTAAGAAATATCTTAAGATACATCGGTGTGTGCGATGGGAACCTGGAAGAAGGCTCTATGAGAGCTGATGCCAATATTTCTGTAAGATTAAAAGGTCAAAAAGAATTTGGCACAAGAGCAGAAATTAAAAACGTAAACAGCTTTAAAGCACTTGTAAGGGCTATTGAATACGAATTTGACAGGCAAACAGAAATCATTGAAGATGGCGGCGAAGTTATTCAAGAAACCCGCCTTTGGGACGATAACAGCGGTACAACATCATCAATGAGAGGAAAAGAAGACGCTCATGACTACCGTTACTTCCCCGAACCCGACCTTATGCCTTTAGAAATAAGCAGAGAATGGATTGATGAAATAAAATCCACGATGCCTGAACTTCCGCTTCAAAAGGTTGAAAGGTATGTGGGGCTTGGCTTAAGCGAATACGATGCTAATGTTATAGTAAATCAAATGGACATGGCGCTATTCTATGATGAAGCACTAAAATTAGGCGTAAATCCTAAAGTTGCATCAAACTTCCTAATGGGTGAGGTTGCCGCATATCTTAAAGAAGAAAAAATTTCAATAAACGAGTCAAAACTTACGGTTGAAAATTTTGTAAAACTTCTTTCTCTTCTTGAAAAAGGTACAATATCAAACAATATTGCAAAACAACTTGTTGTTGATATTCTAAAATCCGGCGATAACGCTCAAGAGCTTGTTGAAAAGAAAGGTCTTAGCGTCCTGTCTGACGCAAGCGCACTTGAGGAGCTTGCAAGAAAAGTAGTAGCAGCAAACCCAGAGCAGGTTGCTGCATACAAGGGCGGAAGAGATAAGCTCTTTGGTTTCTTTGTAGGTCAAATTATGAAAGAAACAAAGGGCAGAGCAAATCCTCAGATGTTAAATGAAATTCTAAAAAAAGAACTGGAAAAATAATCTTTTTTTGGTATTATGAATACAATTGAATACTATTTACCTGCCGGTGTGATGCAAAATGCGCGAAGCGTGTTTTAGAAAATATGCAGACCAATTTCATCACATAGCAGACATGACAATTAAATACTATTTACCTGCCGGTGTGATGAAATTGGTAGACGTGCCAGACTCAAAATCTGGTGTGGTTCACCCCACGTGCCGGTTCGACTCCGGCCACCGGCAGATAAATAAAATATAATCTCCCTCAAAGGGGAGATTTTTTAATAGAGTCGAACCGACCCCACGTATCTGGCGAAGTCGCAACCTCACGGTCGCTCAGTCGACTCCGTTCAAGGGCAGATAAATTATATGTAATCCCTCTTAGCGGGGGATTTTTTATGTTCAAAAAAATTTTTTACATGTTTTATACAAGCGCATGTTTGACGCTTGATATTAAGCGTGATAGTATAGCCATAAATAAAGGAAATAAGGTGAAAATCCTTAACTGGACCGCAGCCGTAAAGTCGGAAAACTTATTAACACTTAAAAGTGCGTGCACCGCTTTAAGATGATAAGTTCCTTGCTGCGGCACAAGCCAAGGAACTTTTTAATGACAACATCCATCTCTACTGTCAACAATAATCGAGCAAATACATGCCCGCATGGACTTCCTCTTGGAGCATGCCCAATCTGTAACGGCATGGGCGGCGGTTCATCAACCAAAAAAATGGATGAACCAAGGCGTCCGGGCGAGATGACATATCAGGAATGTTATGCGCAGTGGAAACAAATGCAGCGAGCTGAGGCTCGTGAACAGGCGCTGCAGGAGGCAATGTTAAAAAATGCACAACTTGCAGAGAAATTCCAACAGCAACTAAATAACTTTGCAAACACTGCCTTAAATATTCTTAATAAAATACAAAATTCTCTGCCTAAACCGGTTGCAAAAGTTTTTGAAGGAATTTCAAACAACATTTTAAAACCGCTTTTAAATATTGTTAAAGATTTTCCTCAAATAATCAAGTCTCTGCCAAATGCTATAGAGAATATAAGAAATGAAATTGCAAAAGTAGCTGAGAAAGTTAATGCCCTTATAGGAGAAGTTCAAAACTTTATTGAAAAGAAAATATCTGATTCAATAAAATCTCTCAAAAAACGCTTCAGAAAGCTTTTAAGCATATTTGGACTTGAAGAAGAATATGAAGAAGATGAAAAAATCAAAGAAGAAATGTCTGTATTCAAGGAATTTGAAATAGAAAAGCTTAAGGAAGCCCTAAGAAAAATAATTATCCCTAAAAACAAGGAAGAAGAAATTGCCCGACGCACGAATAAACGCGGCGACTCCTAAATACAACCAAGTTGGTACAAGATACCTCACAGACCGCCAGTTAAAACAAAAAAACGCAACACTCGAGGGAGTAGTTGTAAATAATTTCATCAAGGATAGCTCACAAAATGAAACACCAAACCTTGATGATACTTACAATGCCCTTGTAATTTCAGAAAAAGAAGACTCGGGCATAAATGATTATTTAAAAAATACAAACTCACAAAGAGGTTATGACACAAAAAAAGCCATGATGCCCCTTGTTATGGGTACTGGTACAGTTTTTGTTTCAAGTGCATTGTTGAGTCTTGTCCTGAAGCGCTCAGCAAAGAAAAATCTGACAGAACCTTTTATAAAGCAGCTTCCCGCTATGGGCATGAACTTAAATATTGTTGAAGAAACAGGCTTTGCAACTTATATGGCACTTCGTGACCCAAACAGAAAAAACGTCATGGCGGCAATTGCAGTTTTTGCATTTAGTGCTTTAACTTTGTCTGCCAAAAAATTTGTCGAAGGAGTCAAAGAAATTTGGGTAAAAAAGCAGGATGCTGATATTCAAAGAGACCTGCAGGAAGATTTAATATCGGTTGAAACAGAGGCGTTTTCAGGTAAATTAGCAGTGCTCAGGAATATGTTGAGCTCAAAAGGCGAATACCTTAAGAAAGCACTAAATACGCAAACGCAAAAAAGCTATCTTGATACATCTGTATACACAAAACACTTTAATTTTACCGGAAATCCCGACACAAGTGAAGATGAAAAAAACTCAAAACTAAAAAATCTAATCAATCCCTACACCGTTATATCAGCTCTTATGCTGCTTGGCGGACTGGCTTTAGGTGTATTTACACTTAAAAATATTAAAAAAAGCGGACAAATCCAAGACAAATATATAAATGATTTTATAAAAGGAAAAAGTGATACACTGGATGAAATTATAAAAAACGGCACAAAAGACAAAGGGCTAATAACAGATATATTAATAAAAATGGGCGCTACGAAAGAAAAGGCCCAAGAATGTGCCCAAAAGGCAGGTTTTAGTGAAAAAGAAGCAGAAGAGATTGCCGCAAGTGTTACAAATAGCGTTGAAAATATCTGGGGAAATGCACCTACAGGCATGAGTACCGAAAGCGGAAAATCGTTCTTTTACTGCTACTTAAACGAAGCAAGAGGCCACCTGTATAACTGGTTAATACATAGTGATAATGTATTTTTAAAACATCTGTTCTTTGCTATGGCAGCAGTAAGCGGGACAAGTTTTATTGCGCAACAAAGTGCTGACGCTATGAAAGAAATAGCCGTCCTTAAAGAAAATGCTAACACCGAACTAAACCTGCAAAAAAGACTTGTGGAAGTTGAAATAAATAACTTTAAAGCCAAAAAAGAAAGTGCGGTTGCACCTTTAATTGAAGAATTTGAACGCCAGAGAAAAGAAGGTAAATCACCATCTGAGCTCAAGGTAATGGCTGACAATATTTTGCTTGAAATCAAAAACGGCCCGCCGTTTGTATATTCATAGGTAAAGTTATGCAAATAAATCCAATCGTAGCTTTTAGCATAAAAAATTTAGGAAAAAACATTAAACCTGCAAACAGTTCAAAAAACTACTGCTGTTTTGACGTGCAAAAAATTGAAAAAATTGTCGCAGAAAAGGAGGCAGCACTTCCCTATATCGAAGAGGTTCTTAAAACTACAAATGACTCAAGGGCAGTGCTTGACGGACTATATATACTAAATATTATGCTTGATAAAGGTGTTAAAGGAATAGAAAAAACTTACCCTACATTAAGCAGATTTAACAACTCAACATCTCCCGATATTCAGGTAATGCTAAGTGGTATATACAGAAAAACACTTGTACCGGATGCTTTTGGCCCGCTTAACAGAATGTTAATGCAGCAGATATTTTGCCCGAACAGTCCTTATTTTGACCCGACAGAAGAAATTGGCGGGGCAATTTTAGAATATATAAAAAATTACGGCGCAAAACAAGCCTATAAATAGTATTTATGTTTTATAAAAACTATTGTAGAATATCTTTATGAATAGAGGAATTTTAAAAGGTTTTACCCTTGCCGAGTTACTTGTTGCAACGCTTGTACTCTCAATTATGCTTGTAGTTATGGCTCCGGTAATGACACAAAAAGCAAAAAAACG
The DNA here is from genome assembly GCA_944323335.1 of Candidatus Gastranaerophilales bacterium. Lineage (GTDB taxonomy): Bacteria > Cyanobacteriota > Vampirovibrionia > Gastranaerophilales > Gastranaerophilaceae > Galligastranaerophilus. The sequence continues at coordinate 15,781 of CALUSB010000009.1, read as the reverse complement.
AATAGAGCAAAAGGTAGAAATTGTACAAAGTCAACCGCAAGAAACACTGCCTGTAGGCGCTATAGTCTTGTGGTATGGCCCAAACGTGCCTGAGGGATGGATAGAGTGCGGCGGGCAAATGCTAAGCGATAGCGAATTTCAAGAATTAAGAAATGCAATTGCAACAGATTACATTCCAGACCTAAATCGGGTATTTTCAACAGTTGACACAAATCTTAAATGGATAATGAAATCCAAGTAGTTTACTTGTTTTCAATCTGGGCAAGCACTTGAGCCCCTACGAGGTTTTCAAGTATCATACGTGATGCCCAAAAGTCTGATTCAGCTTTTTTTGCGGCATTTTGCGCGTTTCTGTAGTAAACATCGGCAATAATCAACTCTTCTCTTGGCGCGTTTTGAGATTTGTCATAAATTTCTCTTCTTTTTTCCAAATTATCAAGCGTCATTGCCATTATTTCTTTTTTTGTCAGGTAATCAATGTATAAGTTCAATAGTTTTTTTTGTAAATCATCGATTTTGCGCACCAGAAGAACCATATCAGCGTCATTTACCTTGGTAAATTTATAATTCAACTCTTTATCATCCCTTGTAAGAGCACCCAACAAGCCTCCGCCAATAAGCGCGCCTGATGCCATGTAAGGATTTGAACTAAGTGCAGTACCCGCTATTGTTGAAAAACTTGCAATTGGCTTAATTATCTTTTTTATTATACTTTCATCGGGCTTATTTTCGTCAGGATTTGATAGCTTATAGATTGTATATTTAATTGTTTCACTCCTCTGAGCCGCAGCATTCCATAAAACCTGCAAATCGGCCAGCAAATCCGCAGATTCAATGTTTAAGTCGTAAGATACATCATCAGCAAGCCTTTTTAAGCTCAAATCAGCATATGAGCTGTCATAAGCAGCTTCTTTAATTCCTGTTTTTTGCGTTACGGTTTTTCCTTCATTTACAGTTTTTACTTCTTTAAAAGGTGCTTCAGGAGTTTGACCGACTCCAAGGCGATTAGCCGGCGGCATAGGGTAATTAAGCTCGCTTAGCGTAATTGAAAAACAAGGAGCTAAAGAAGATAAAATAAATATTAGACTTAGTGTATATTTTTTAGCGTTTTTTAACATTATAAGCCTCAATATTTATAGGGATTTCTTTTTTTGAGAAGTTAATGTCATTAACATCAATGTTCTGGGTCTTAAGGTTATATTGAGCAACATTAAGATTTTCCGTAGTTTCTTTTCCTGCCAATCGTTCAAGCATCAGGTGATATTTTTTAACATCCTGTTTTATTTTATACTCTTCAACAAGCTGCTCTTCCCACTGGGCAGAAGCGACAGAAATCTCCAAGGAATCATTTTTCTTAAGCGCCTCATTATAGTTTTTATTATAGAGCAAAAGCTGCGCCCTGCAGTCTTTTAGGCGCATAAGAGCACCCTTGTAGTTATAATAAGTTACAACAATTTCGTCCTGCAAATCTTCAATAAGAGCCGCAAGCTCAATAGCTTCGGTGTCTGTTAAAGGAACATCTTGCAATTTTTTGTAGTTATCTTTGTTTATCAGATTATTCGCAATTCTTGCAGCGGCAAATGACGCTGATTGCAAGGTATAGTGCATACCCATAAAAGAAGGCAGCATAGCTGCACCGCTTATAAGAGCACTCATGCTTTTAGCCATAAGAGAGGAGTGAATTCTCCTTTGTTCCTCAGGAACTGCAAGTTTTTTGAGGCAAAACTTAATAAGAGGATTCGTATCAACTGTAGCGTTCCATAAATTTTCTAAATCCTCAACATCGCTTTGCTGCTGCTTATTAACAATAATTTGCGCCTGCTCGGTATCATTAATAAACAACGAGCCTTTGAGCGTTTTTACCTGTTCATTATACTCAATTTTATGCTCCTGCAGATTGTTCGGCTTTATCTCCTCCTCAGCCATAGATAGGGGCACACAGATGTTTATTAATAACAAACAAGAAATTATTTTCTTAAGCATAATAACTTTATAGCATGTTTTTTAGTTAATACCCAAAATCATCGCTTTGAGTATCTTCCTCATCTTGCAAAGATGATAAGTCGTAATTATAAGTTGAGTCAAAATCCTCAGGAAGCTTGTCGTTATCGGGCCACATTGTGCCTTCATCAAAGCGGCAAGCGCTCATATTTTCACTCGTGCTAAAATCGCTCTCCGTAAGGTCGGCCTCGTTTAGCACACAACCTGCCATATCTGCATCGCTAAAGTTTGAATATGTAACGCTTGAATAGCTAAAATCCGTACCATTTAGAACAGATTCGCTAAAGTCACATTCGGTAACGGTAGCTCTTGAGAAATTAGCACTTGTAAGGTCGCAGCCCGTGAAATTTACATTGGTTAAAGAGCATTCGGCAAAAGTAGCACCCGAAAAATCGATATTTGAAAAATTGACATCTGATATTTCACCTGCCGCAAAATCGCATTCACTAAGGTCGATACTATCGGCATTATCCTTATAGTAACTGTTGAATTCATCTTTATTGTTTAAAACAAGACTTACGATTTCATCTTTTGATTTCATGCTCATTTATCCTTTTATACTCCCGTTTTATTATTTTCCGTCATATTAACTTTAAGTCAAGTAAATAATCTTTAACCGTCAATAATTTGAGTCTGTATAGCCAAAAGTACTGCTTGCACTCTGTTGTCTACATTTAACTTTTTATAAATACTGTTAAGATGAGTTTTAACCGTAACTTCTCTTACAAAAAGTTTTTCTGCAATATCAGCGTTGCTTGCACCCTTAGCAACAAGTGTTAAAATCTCTTTTTCTCTTGAAGTCAAAGGAGAAATAGGCTCGGATGAAACAAAAGGCAAAGCTGCTGCGTGCTTTTTTTCATTTGACCATTTATAACGTCTTAACAGTGCCTCAATTCGAGCCAGCAGATTTGGCAAAATAAAAGGCTTTGTAATATAATCATCAGCACCGAATTTGAGTCCCGAAACTTGCTTATTTTCCTCATTTACGGCTGTTAACATGATAATCGGGATATGCTTTGTTTTTTCATTTTCTCGAATTGACTTAAGGGTTTCCCAACCGTCAAGATTGGGCATAACAACATCAAGCAAAATAAGGTCGAAAGGCTCACGCTCTTCATTTAAAATTTTTAAACCCACAAGCCCGTCTGTTGCAACTGTAACATCATAACCATACATCGGAAGTGCGTCTTCCAATAATTTTGGGTTATCATCAATGATTAATATTTTGCCCAATACGCTCATTAAAATTCTATCCTTATATTTAGCCTAAAATATTTTCTTTTATTGCCTTAATGGCAGCTTGTGTTCTGTCATCTACAGATAACTTCTGCAGTATATTACAAACATGAACTTTTGTCGTGTTAACCGATATGTTTAGTTTTTTAGCAATTTGCTGATTTGAATTCCCGTCAGCGAGCAGCGAGAGGACTTTTTTCTCTTTAAGTGTCAGATTATACACATCGTCTTTTTTTTGTTTTGAAGCGGTATTTGTACGCTTAGTATTTAATACATACTGAGAAACCGTAGAGTCAAACCAAAGATTTCCCTTTAATATATCACGCACAAGCTCTATGAGTTTATCTGGTTTAATATCCTTGGAGCAATAAGCGCTAATTCCTGCCTCAAGGCATTTTATAACCTCTTCTTCCTCATTATGAGAGGTGAGGATAATAACCTTAAGGTTTTTATACATTTTTTTTATTTCTTGAGTAGCCTTAACACCGTTTATCCCGGGCAACCCTAAATCCATAACAACAAGTGCGATATCTTCAAGTGCAAGCTTGTCGTACGCCTCTTGGGCGCAAGACGCCTCAAAGACATTTTCAACAAAATCCGCGTCCCTAAGTGAAGTCTTAAGGGCAAAACGTGTCAGCGCATGGTCCTCTACTAAAAGAATATTGTATTTCTTACCCATTTTTAAATTATATTACAATTATTTGCTCTTTTGCAAGATATTTTGCATTATTTGTATTTTTTTGCTATCGTACATACATAAAAAGGGACTAAAATAATGATCGAAATAAAAGATGTTGAACATGTTGCTAAACTTGCAAGACTGGAGCTGAGTGAAGAAGAAAAAGTTAAATTTTCAAAACAGCTTGGCGACATTTTAAAATACGTAGAACAAATGAATGAAGTTGATACGACAGGCGTTGAGCCAATGAATCACGCTATGGAGTTTTACAATGTTATGAGAGAAGATGTTGTAAAATACGAAAACACGCGTGAAGAACTTATGGCAAATGCTCCTGATGCCGAATCTGACTTCTTTAAAGTTCCAAAAATTAACTAGTATATTTTTCGGGGAAAGATAATGACAAAATACATATTTATTACTGGCGGTGTAGTAAGCTCTTTAGGCAAGGGTATTGTAGCCGCCTCTTTGGGTAATCTTTTAAGAGCAAGGGGCTTTAGTGTTACTATTCAAAAGTTTGACCCATACATCAATGTTGACCCCGGAACAATGAGCCCCTTTCAGCACGGCGAGGTTTTTGTAACGGACGACGGGGCTGAAACAGACCTTGACTTAGGACACTATGAAAGATTTACAAACACGTCTTTAGGCAAATTTAACAATGTTACATCAGGAAGCGTTTATCAAACTGTAATTAACAAAGAACGCCAGGGAGAATACCTTGGCGCAACGGTTCAAACAATTCCACACATTACAAATGAAATTAAATCCAGAATTCAAAAGGTTGCAAAACAATTTAACCCCGACTTTTTAATAGCTGAAATCGGCGGTACAATAGGTGACATCGAGGGTTTGCCATTCATCGAATCAATAAGACAATTTCGCTCTGAAGTAGGAATAGGAAATTCTATTTCAATCCATGTTACCCTACTTCCATATCTGCCTACATCGGGAGAGCTAAAAACAAAACCATCTCAACACAGTGTAAACACTCTAAGAAGCTTTGGTATTCAACCTGAAATACTTGTACTAAGGACACAAGTACCGATTTCTCAATCTGAAAAAGACAAAATTGCTCTTTTCTGCTCTGTTTCAAAAGAGTGTGTTATTGAGTGCAAGGATATGGATACAATTTATGAAGTTCCTCTGGCACTTGAAGAGCAAAATCTGGCTCAAAGCGTACTAAAACTTCTAAATTGCAAATCAAAAGTCCCAAATCTAAAAAACTGGAAAGATTTGGTTGATAAAATCAAACACCCAAAACATGAACTGACAGTAGCTCTTGCGGGCAAATACACGGAATTAAATGATGCTTATATTTCTGTTGTTGAATCGCTAAAGCATGCAGGTTGTGCTAATGATACCAAAGTAAAAATAAAATGGCTGGCCTCAGAGGAGTGCACAAGCGATTCTAAAGCAAAAGAAATGCTAAAAGATGTTGACGCCCTTGTTGTCCCCGGCGGCTTTGGCTTTAGAGGAATTGAGGGCAAATTGAATGTTATTAAATACGCCAGAGAAAATAATCTGCCGTTTTTAGGTCTGTGCCTTGGTATGCAATGCGCGGTAATTGAGTATGCCAGAAATGTTGCGGGTCTAAAGGGTGCAAATTCTACAGAGTTTGATGAAAAAACACCATACCCTGTTATTGACCTTATGGCAGAGCAAAAAAATGTTGGCGGATACGGCGGTACAATGAGACTTGGCGCGTATGAATGCCACTTAAAAGACGGCACAAAATCACAAAAAGCATATGGCAAAAAGATTATCTCAGAGCGCCACAGACACAGATATGAATTTAATAATGATTATAAAAAAATAATAGAAGACGCAGGACTTGTGATTAGCGGAAAGTCTCCCGACGGGCTTTTGGCAGAGATGGTCGAGTATCCTAAAAATGACTGGTTTGTAGCTTGCCAGTTCCACCCTGAGTTTAAATCAAGGCCCGAAAACGCTCATCCGCTCTTTTTAGGACTTATAAAAACAGCTCTCAAAAATAAAAAATAATTAATCAGGCTGCACTACACGTGCAAACCCCTCTACACATACATCAAGGTTAGAAAATATTACCCTTGCAACGTCAGGTGTCGGGTAGATAATTCTTGCATAAATTATAGAATTTGAGTCCCAGTTGTCTTTTGTATCTATAGCTCGAATTGTTCCGTATTGCGTAGTCCCCTGAACAAAGCTTAAAGACTTTTGATTGTCATTATTATTAAAAACTATTTGATAATGCCCGCTTGGAATGACTTTGCCGTACGAATCCATTAGCGAGCTTGATAAAACAACATTTGGCTTGGCATTGTTTATTTCTTTTGCACTCATTCCCATCTCGCCTACGCCGTCTGACTTAAAGTTTTTTAGCACAGGGTCGTTTTCAGGTTTATTTCTGTTTAAAAAATCTCTAAATTTCTGAATAAGTCCTTTTCTGGGAGTGGTCATTTTGTTTACAAGTTCGTCAAATTCCTGCTCGGACACTGGCTTTTGGTTTTTAAAGGGATTATCAATAAAATCCATATCCATATCAAGCATACTCTCGTCAGCAAGAGCAAAAGAGCAAAGAAATATAAAAGCCAGAAATGTTGTTAATAACTTCCTCATATATACTATAATAATAAAATTTTTGAATATGTAAAGGAAATTTACAAAGATTTGAAATAAAATTAAAAACTGTATAATTATATTATGAACCATAATATTCTATTAATTAGCGCTTTAATTATTTTTGCTTTTATAATTCTTAGGGTTTATTTCTTATTTTTACTGCATGAAGAAGAAAAACCGCCTGAAGAATTAACTCTTGATGAAACAATTAAAAGGGCACAACAACTCTACAATAACGGTATGCACCTTGAGCTTCAAAGGTTCTTAAAAAAAGAACTCACAAAGAAATACCAAAGTCTTGAGTTAAGAAAACTTTTGATAAGGTCATATCTTGATATAGGCAATACAAATCTTGCAGCTCTTCACCTTGAGGCAGTCTTAAAGGTTGACCCTAGCGATATGGAATCAAGAGAAGAGCTGGGTAGAATATATCTTGAAGACGGCAATAAAAGAAAAGCACTTGCCGTGTATGAAACAATATATGCCTATAATCCGACTGATATTGTGGCTATTAAAAATCTCGCGCAGTTATACAGAGATATTTCAAGTGCCGAAAAAGCTATAAAAATGTATAACCTCTTGCTTGAGGCAGAAGATGACCCTGAAGAAATTTCAAAGATAAAACATACCATAGCACAACTTTATCTGTTAGAAGGATATACGGATGATGCACTAAAAACATACGAAGAAATACTTGAAATAACACCCGATGACACAGATGTCATTAAAATAATCTCCGAATTAGCATACAAAAAAAGTGATTGGCAAAAATGCCTTACATGTTATGAGAAACTCGGACAAATTAAGGGCGAAAATATTGAATTGTTAGAAAAAATTGCCCTTATGTACTTTAATGTCAAAGATTGGGATAAAGCACTTCTGGCATACAGAAAACTAATAGATATCGAGGGCTCACAAAGTACAAATTACCTTCACTATCAAAACAGATATTGTGAAATCTTAATTCACAAAGGTCTTGCTCAAGAGGCGATAGAAATACTTACAAATCTTATAAGCGATTTTCCAAATGAGGAATCATTGGCATACACTCTGGCTCAAGCATACACGGGTAACGGCGATTATGAAAAGGCGGTGGCGCTATATGAAAATCTTATAGAAAACCTGCCCCCCGAACATACAGAAATTCTAAGAAACTACATATCAAGCATTATTTCAAACTGGGCGATAGACTTATTTAATCAGGGAGAATATACAAAAGCTTTTGACAAATTCTTTGAGGGACTAAAATACAATCCCGAAAATGCTGAAATATATTACAAACTCGGCAAGTGTAACTGCGAAATAAAAAGCTTCCAAGATGCTATCGGCCACTTTAAACGTGCAATTGCAATTTCACCGCAAGAGTCAAAATACTATTTTGGGCTTGGTTACGCTTATGATGAATTGGGAGACGTAAAAAACGCCAAAACAGCATTCTTTGATGCTATAAGTATAAACCCGCTTGATTTAAAATCACGAAAAGCTTATTCAATAACTCTCACCAAAGAGCTTGAATACGCAAATGCCGTTGACCAGTTTCTAGAAATTCTAAAATCTGCACCTGATGATGCCGACACCATGTACAATCTGGCACTTGCCTATGAAATACTGGGCGAAAAGGAAAATGCTCATACATACTATAAAAAGGCACTTGAAGTTCAACCCGAACACCAAGAGGCAGCACATAATTTAGAATTACTTGACGCCGAGATGGCAAATCAGGTCTAGTTATTTTACCTTTTTGAATATACCTTTTATTTTTTTAGGAATTTGACTAAAGTCTATATTGAATTTTGATTTAATACCTTTAAAAATATTTCCAATAAAGCCTTTTGCAGAGCTTAAGGCATTTTTAACCTTTGTACCCGATATTTTTGGCAACTTAGAAGCAATTTTCTTAGGGAGCTTAATTTTCCCTTTTATACCGAGAAATGTCAACAGTCCAACCCCGCCTGCAGCAAGCACTCCGGATATAAACGCAGGTACGTCTGATTTTTTATTGCTTTGAGGCTTTGCAAGACTACCTGCCAGATAATCACCCGAATTAAAAGTTGCAGGAATTCCAAGTCGCTGATTTAGTGTAGATTTTGTATCGGTAATATATGCCGCTGCGTCAAATCCAAGGACTTGAGCTGACGCTCTATCTAAATTAGTGGGCAGAACAGGCTGCATAATAAACTCCTTATTCCATACAATTTAATAAAAAAATTTTATGTTAAAAAATTGCCCCGTATTAAGTATTTTTGGTATAAATGACTTATGAGAGACTTTTTTTTGGAAGAAAAAAAACCGATTATAACATTACTTTGTGTGTTTTTACTCTTGTTTATTCTAAACTGGGGCAAGTGCGGCGATTTAATATTGGATTGCGGAAGAGAAGTATACATACCTTATGCAATCTCAAAAGGTGAAGTGCTATACAAGGATATTTTTTGTATTTACGGCGCTTTTCCATACCTTTTTAACACATTTTTTATAAAAATTTTTGGAGCAAATTTATCAGTATATTATTTTATAGGAGGAATTTTTGCTGCAGCGTACACCCTTGGCGCATACGCCTGTTCAAGATACTTTCTTCCAAAAATTATCAGTTTTTGTTTGGCAATATTAATCATGTTGTCTGTCGTGTTCGACGGCAGCATTTTTAACTTTATATTTCCGTATTCCTATGCAATGGTCTTTAGTGCTACTTTTGCGATATGGATATTGTATTTTATTTTATGCTACATAAAAACTAAAAATAAAAATCTACTGTATATGTCAGCTTTCCTATGGGGGGGGATTTGCGTCAGCAAAATTGATTTCATATTTGTAATTTTACCGATATTATTCATCTATGTGTTGTATGAAAAAGATAAAAAAGAAGTTTTTGTAAAATCTCTTGCTTATGCTATATCACTGCCTGTAGTTACATATTTGGTACTATTTGCACAGGGACTAAGGGTATCTGATATTATTAAAAATTCACACTACTTGACGAGTATGATAAAAAGCGAGTCACTTGCAACTTTTTATTCAAATTATTCTCTTGTAAGTTTTAATATTAATCACTTTAGCTCAAATCTTGTTGATTTAATCTCACTTATTTTTATATCAGCAATATTTTTTACAGTGATTTTATACGCGCTTCGCGCAAAAAAACAAATTTTAAAATATGGTTTAAGTTCAACTGTAACAGCGTTTTTCTGTTTAATATTTTTCTTACAGGAAGATGTTCCTCAAAAGATGTTTGCGCTATTGCCATATATTTGCACAATAATACTTATTTTTAAGTTAATAAACTATCTGAAATCAAAAGATTACAAAAACCAAAAACATGTTGCTTTCCTGATACTTATTTTCTTTTCACTTTTATGCTCACTAAAAAATTATCACTCGTTAATGCTTGGTTTTTACGGTGCGTATTCACTCTGCGGGCTTTTAATATCAATCACTGTTTTTATTGAAAGATTTTTTGAAAACAACCTCTTATACAACTCAAAACGCCAATATGACGGCGCATTAACGGTGTATTTAATAACAATAATATTGCTTTTTGCACATCAAACGCTAATAACTCTTGTAAATGAAAATAACATAGTAAAAACAGCATTTGGCACGCATAAGACAACAAAAAACATTGCTCAGTCATTCAACGAAACCCTTGGATATTTAAATCGCCACAGCAATAAAAATGAAACCTTACTTGTTATGCCTGAGGGTATAATGCTAAACTTTCTATCCGGATTAAGATGGGATTTTTACCAGACAAGTTTTATTCCTCTGGACTTTGAATCATTTAGAGAGGATAATATAATAAAAGATATAACAAATAAAAAGCCTGATTATATAATATTCACCTCAAGAAACACTTCAGAGTATGGAAAAGGAAGAATTTGCCGAGATTACGGCATAGAAACCTGTAAATATGTTGTGAGCAACTATACACTTGAAGCAGCCTTTGGCGATAAATTCAGGATATTTTTATTTAAACTTTTAGAAGATAAAGCAGATAATGAAAAAGAAAACTAAAATTGGAATAATTCAGCACGGTTGCGCCAAAAACCTTGTAGATACGGAACTTATGCTTGGAATGCTCGAAAAAGCGGGCTATCAAACAACCCTTGATGTTGAAGATGACAATGTTAAAACAGTTGTTATAAACACCTGCTCATTTATTTGTGATGCCGAAAAAGAAAGTATTGAGAGTATTTTCAATATGGTTGCACTCGGTAAAAAAATAATCGTAACGGGCTGTTTGCCGCAAAAACACAAGCACGAACTTCAAAAACTGCTTACCGAAGTGTCGGGTTTTATTGGAACTTGCAACATAAGAGATATTGTAAAAGCTATCGAGTCTGATAATTTTTATTCAGTCAGCGAAAATCCTTGCTACATATACCCTGAAGGTGTCCAAAGAGCACAAATTACTGTTGGCAGCTCATCATACATTAAAATAGCAGATGGCTGCAACTACTCCTGCGGTTACTGCGTAATCCCCGCACTCAGGGGCAAATATAAATCAAGAAAAATAGAAGATATTGTAAAAGAAGCAAAAAATCTTGCAAAAAAAGGTGTGGCTGAAATTGTCCTTATAGCCCAAGATACGACCAGTTATGGTATAGATTTATACAAGAAACCCTCACTTGATAAACTTCTTGAAGAATTAAACAAAATTGATGGCATCGAGTGGATTAGAGTACTTTATGCATATCCAACAAATTTCACACAAGGGTTAATTAACGCATATAAAAATCTTGATAAGGTAGTCAAATACATCGATATTCCTCTGCAACACTCACATCCTGAAGTACTAAAAAGGATGAAAAGACCCGCTATAGACCAAAAAGAGCTCATCGAAAAATTAAGAAAAGAAATTCCAAATGTAATAATCAGGACTACCTTTATCGTGGGCTACCCGGGCGAAACAGAGGAAGAATTTGAACATTTATTTAACTTTGTCAAAGAAATGAAATTTGACAGACTTGGAGTTTTTGAATATTCAAGAGAAAAAAACACATACTCATACTCGCTTAAGCCTCAAATAAGCGCAAAGATAAAGCATAAACGTAAAAATAAAATATTAAAACTGCAAAAACAAATTTCAAAAGAAAATAATTTAAACTTTATTTCTAAAAGAATTCAATGTATAATTGAAGAGGTTCACAATGACGGTACAGCTATAGGCAGAAGTTATGCCGATGCTCCCGAAGTTGACGGACTGGTTTACATTAGAACTAATGAGTATCTGACACCTGCTCAAATTGTCGAAGTTGAAGTTATAGGGGCTGACAGTTATGATTTAGTTGCTAAGCTATGAGATGTCTGGAGTTAAAAATGAATAGCAAAAAAACCAAAACAAATGCGGATGAGCCCGTATTGTCGATAGGCAAGGTTGCTCAAGCGCTTAATCTTCACCAAAGAACACTTAGAATTTATGATGAACAAGACCTACTTGTTGCAAGACGTTCAAAACAAAACAGGCGCCTTTATTCCCTAAATGACATAGAAAGAGGCAAACTGATTCAATTTCTGACTAGAAACCTTGCAATAAACTTAGCCGGAGTAAGAATTATTTTAAAGTTGCTCGAAGTGGGCAAAGTTAAACCCGAGCTTTATATCGAGTACATTAAAGATGTTGCAAAATCTGCAAAAATTGATAATAAAACTCAGCAATACAACATTGAAAGACTCTCAAAAAGAGGTAAAAAACTAAACAAAGCAGTTAAAGTTTAGTTTCTAGAGTTTACTATCTGCTCATATGTTTGCGCAGCTTTATAAGAACTTCTGGCAAGAGGTGCAAAAATAGGATATTTTATGCCTGCGTCTTTTGCCAGCTTTTCAAGTTCACTAAATTCATCTGTTGTATAATATTTTTCAACTTTCAAATGATTTTTTGATGGCGCTATATACTGCCCGCAAGTTAAAATATCAACTCCTGCATTTTTAACATCACAAAATGTTTGATACAACTCATCGCGAGTTTCGCCGAGCCCTACCATAATACCCGTTTTTGTGATTAAATCCGATTTTGCCTCTTTCATATATTTTAAAACATTCAGCGATGTATCATAATCAGCCATTTGACGGGCAGTTTTATATAACCTTGGTACGGTTTCAATGTTATGATTAAAAACATCGGGCGGATAGTCAATTATTTTGTGCAGAGACTCAATTGAGCCGCAAAAATCCGGTGTTAATATCTCTATTTTAGCATCGGGCGCTAATTTTCTTATCTGAAAAACAGTTTTTGCAAAATGATTTGCACCGTAATCATCTAAATCATCCCTTGTAACAGAAGTAATTACCGCATACTTGAGCCCCAGCTCACAAATAGCTCTTGCAACATTTAGCGGCTCATCTTCATCAACACCAAGGGGGGTGCACTGGGAAATATTGCAAAAAGCACAGTTTCTGGTGCAAGTTTTTCCTAAAATCATAAACGTAGCGGTAAGATTTGTATAACATTCACATTTGTTGGGGCATCTAGCGCCGTCGCAGACAGTATTTAGGTTATATTTCTTTAACAACTCTCTTACTTTCTTAGCAGAAGGCTCGTCAGAAGTTACAATAGGGCGCTTTAGGTAATCAGGCAGTCTTAATCTATCCATTTAAAATCGCCTCTATAATTCCCTCGCTGTATGTTGGATGCGGGAAAATAATTTCTTTTAAATCATCTACACCAAAATTTGCCTTCATTGCAATAGAAATCTGCATAATGAGGGCCGAAGCTTCTTTTGAAACAATATGAGCACCCAGGATTTTATCATTTTTTGTAATTATTTTAATAAAACCGTCAACCGAATCATCGCACCATGCCTTAGGCAGGAATGAAATAGGAAGTTTATAAATTTTATAGGATTCAATATCATCTGAAATATCTTGCTCGTTTATACCGATTGAGGCAATCTCAGGCGAGCCGTAGATAACAGACGGTATATCGGGTATTTTAAACTCTTTTGCTTTATAAAGATTTTCAAAAAGCGCATATGCCTGATAAGATGCAGCATGCGCAAGCATTTTTTCGCCTGAAACATCACCAATAACAAATAAATTTTGAACATTTGTTTTGCAATTGTCATATATTTCTAAACTAAAATCATTTTCAAACTCGGGAAAGACCTTTTTTCTGCCTGCAGCACAAAGAACCATATCACAAGAAAGCTCAGTACCGTCAGATAGTATAGCTTTTTTGTTTTCAAATGACTCAAGAGAAACTGACTTGTAATATTTAATTTTTGATATTTTAAAAATTCTCTCTACTCTTGCCGAAATGTCTTTATCCATTAAAGGTAAAAGATTAGGTGCTTTCTCAACAACGCTGACAGCGCATCCAAAACTGCCTAAAATTCTTGCCCACTCAACTCCAATAGCGCCCGAGCCGACTATTAAAATGCTCTCGGGCAGGCACTTAAGCGAAAGTAAATCATCGGAGCTTATAATATTTTTTGAATCAAACTCCAAACCCTTGAGCTCAAGGGGCTTTGAACCCGTTGCAATTATTATTTTTTCAGCTTCATAAACTTGATTATCGGCAATAATTTGCGCGCCAGAGTTGTTAACAACGATTTTTGCCTCACTATTTATAATCATAAGACCCTTGTTTATCAGGTCTTTTTGCACGGCGCTTGATAATTTTGAGACAATTTTATCTTTTTTGTCACAAAAAGATTCATAGGAAACAGAGTTTTTATCTATACTTGAAGGAAAAGACTTACAAGCACACAAAAAAACTTCCGAACAGTTGAGCATAGTTTTTGTAGGTATACAACCTAAATTTAAACATGTTCCGCCGACGGAAGATTTTTCAAAAGCTATTGTTTTAAGTCCAAATTTAAGCGACTCTTGTGCAAATCTTATACCTGCGGGGCCGAGCCCAACTATAGCAACATCATATATCATATAAAGATTTTAGCACAAAAAATCACAAGCCTAGTTTTTTTGCTTGTTAATCATATCTTGAATTTTATCTATAATTTCTTCACCTTTTTTCTGAACTTCATCAACAACAGACTCTGCTTTTTGTTGAATTTCTTTTGCTGCGTCAGAAACCTTGTCATAAGCGTCTTTTGTGCCTTTACTAATCATTTCGCGAGTTTCTTCGCCCGATTGAGGCGCTAAAAGCACACCAATTACGGCGCCAACTACTCCACCTACAATAAAACCTGCTACGAATTTACCTGTTGACATATTTTCATTCCTTTCTTACTTTTTGTTAAATAAATTTAAACCAAAGTTAATACCTTTAATAAGCCCGCCCATAAGGCCTTTCATTTTGCAGCCTACAACGCTTGACGCACCAAGGAAACTTTTAATTGCACTTTGTACACCACTAAACTGCGTATCTGCATTGTTTGCAATAGAGTTAATTGACTGTGCTGCTTCTCGTAGCTCTTTTAATGTCGGCTCAATCTCGTTTTGTACGCTTTGCGCGATAGAGTCTACATTTTTTGAAAGCAAGATTAAATTAATAAATAATTTAGCCAGCAATATGCCCAAAACTAAGACCACTACGGCAGTTACAATTAATAATACGGTTAAGCTGACATTTACAGGGCTCATTAAAAATACCTTTCATTAAATTTCATATACGTCTATTTCACAGTTTTTAGCATGCGCTAACTTCTGCGCTTTTAAATTGTCATTAAACTTTTTATATGTATCTTCAATTTTTTCTTTTGAAGATTTTATCATCTCCATTGCCTGTTTTTTTGCTTGGGTAATCTCAGGCGAATACTTTTGCATTAAATCTTCACAAGCATCTTTTAGCTCACGTCGTGATTCTTCACCTGATTTTGGTGCAAAAAGTATACCGGCCGCTATGCCGCCTACAACTCCTGCTAAAATACCAATAGCAAAACCAATTGAACTGTCCTTTTTTGACATATTTAAACTCCTTAACTAAGAATAGATAAATTATAACATTTTTTATTGAGCTATAAAACCCCTTAGATTGATTTATTTAACAAAAGATATAAATCTGAATTAAAATTAGTACTTTAGTATGATTTTTAAAATCAACTTGCCAAAAATTATTTTGTTGTTATAATAAAAATTGTCTAAAGATAAATATTCCTCAGTAGCTTCGTGCGAAACGCACTGCCGAATGGCAGATAGGAGCAAGCGGAGCCATTGAGCGAATGACAATTAAATAATTTGCTAAAATATTCCTCAGTAGCTTCGTGCGAAACGCACTGCCGAATGGCAAATAGGAGCAAGCGGAGCCATTGAGCGAATGACAATTAAATAATTTGCTAAAATATTCCTCAGTAGCTTCGTGCGAAA
>CALUSB010000008.1 GCA_944323335.1 Candidatus Gastranaerophilales bacterium | reverse complement strand
TGCCGATGTGGCTCAATGGTAGAGCAACGGTTTTGTAAACCGTAGGTTGGGGGTTCGATTCCCTCCATCGGCAGATTTTCTACAATTGCACTTTTAAAATCTATCAAATCAATGCCGCACCCGTCAAAGGGTTGTTTATGCCCTTGTGGCGCAGGGGTAGCGCACTCCCTTGGTAAGGGAGAGGCCACGAGTTCAAATCTCGTCAAGGGCATTTGTAACAAATACGGTATTAACATGGGTAGGTGCCCGAAAAGCGTAAGCCGTGTGTTAATCTTGAGCTTTCGTTGAGAAAGCGAAAGATGTAACCAATCGATGGCGACGTTGCGAGCAGAGCGAGCGAACAAATTTCATTTTGAAATTTGACAGGAGCGGCACCGAAGACAAAATAATCGTACATTTTAAAATTTAATATGGGTAGGTGCCCGAGTGGCTAAAGGGAGCAGACTGTAAATCTGCCGTCTAACGACTACGGTGGTTCGAATCCACCCCTGCCCACCACTTTTATACAAAAACAAACCAACCAAAAAACGATAAGAAAAAGGAGAATCTATCTTATGGCTAGAGAAAAATTTGAAAGAACCAAACCGCACGTTAACGTCGGTACTGTTGGTCACGTTGACCACGGTAAAACTACGTTGACAGCTGCTATTACAGGTTCTATGGCTGCTGCAGGTAAAGCCGAAGCTAAGAAATTCGACGAAATCGACGCAGCTCCCGAAGAAAAAGCACGTGGTATTACTATTTCAACTGCTCACGTTGAATATGAAACAGATGCACGTCACTATGCACACGTTGACTGCCCCGGCCACGCTGACTATGTTAAAAACATGATTACAGGTGCAGCTCAAATGGACGGTGCGATTCTTGTAGTTGCAGCAACTGACGGTGCTATGCCTCAAACTCGTGAACACATCCTACTTGCTCGCCAAGTTGGTGTTCCCAGACTGGTTGTATTTATGAACAAATGCGATATGGTTGATGATGAAGAACTTCTTGACTTAGTTGAAATGGAAGTTCGTGAAATGTTATCATCTTACGAATTTGACGGTGACAACATTCCTTTCATCAGAGGTTCAGCTCTAAAAGCTTTAGAAGCTGTTCAAGCTAATCCTAACATTCAACGCGGCGAAGATAAATGGGTTGATAAAATTTGGGAACTTATGGATGCTATCGACAGCTACATCCCAACTCCTGAACGTGACTTAGACAAACCTTTCTTGATGCCTGTTGAAGACGTTTTCTCTATCACAGGTCGTGGTACAGTTGCTACAGGTAGAGTAGAACGTGGTGTTGTTAAAGTTGGTGACGAAGTTGAAATCGTTGGTTTTGGCGAAACTAAAAAATCAACTGTAACAGGTGTAGAAATGTTCAGAAAACTTCTTGACCAAGGTCAAGCAGGTGATAACATTGGTGCTTTGCTTCGTGGTATCGATAAAAAAGATATCCAACGCGGTCAAGTACTTGCTAAACCCGGTACAATTCACCCACACACAAAATTCACCGCTAACGTATACGTATTAACAAAAGACGAAGGCGGACGTCACACACCATTCTTCCCCGGATATCGTCCTCAGTTCTACATCAGAACAACTGACGTAACCGGTTCTATCAAATTTGACGGCGAAATGGTAATGCCTGGTGATAACGTAGTAATGGAAGTTGAACTTATCGCTCCTGTTGCTATCGAAGAAGGTATGAGATTCGCTATCCGTGAAGGCGGTAGAACAGTTGGTGCCGGCGTTGTAGATAAAATTGTTGAATAATAATTTTGTTGCAATATAAAATTAAACTCCGAGAGCTTATGTTCTCGGAGTTTTTTCATGTTAAAATTCTGCAAAAGGAGGTTATATGAAATATTTACATTCCATGATAAGAGTTAATAATATTGAAAATTCTCTTAGATTTTATGAGGAGTTATTAGGTTTAAAGTTGCAAAGTAAAAAAGATTTAGATGATTGTACGCTTTATTTTTTAGCAGAATATGAGGGTGCGCCTGAAATAGAACTTACAGACAACTGGGAAAAACCCTCTGAACCCTATAAAAACGGCGAAACATTCGGGCATTTTGCCTTTAGATGTGAAGATATGGATGCTTTTGTTAAAAAAGCATCTGATTTAGGTGTTGAACTTCTCTACGACAGTCCTTTTAACCTTGATATAAAAAATGAGGACGGAACAGTTGAGGTTAAAAGGATATCTTTTGTAAAAGACCCTGACGGCAATGAGATAGAAATTATTTATAAAGGTTAAAAAAACGGGGCATAAGCCCCGTTTTAATTAATTTAATCGCCTATTGTGCTGGGAACACAGTTTTTTGCTCCTGTGGGTATCTCGCGCCTTTGCGCTCGATTATCCTACGTCGCCTATCTAAGGTTCCGCACAAGAGGCTCATCGCCTATTGTGCTGGGAACACAGTTTTATTTCACAGAAAATACAACATTTGCTACTGCTGTTATTTTTTTATCAATTGTGCTTGAGTCATTTATTCCCCAGTCTGAAACTTCGTTTGAATCAGCCGGGGTAATTTGCATTACACCCATTTTAAGAGATGAAATTTTGCCTACTCTATTGTTTGTTGCTTTTAGCATGCCTTGAGCGCGGACTTTGGCGTCAGCGGTTGCTGCACTTAGAAGTTCAGCCTTTTTCTTGTTTAAGTCACTGTAATAATATTCAGGCGGATAAGCTTGAATAGTTATTCCTTTTTGAATTAAAGAGGGAATTTTAAGATAGGTTTTGTTAATTAATTCAGGATTGTCTGAAGTAATTTTTAACTCTTGGCTGTAGTTGTAAAATGCAACATCTTGAGTGTAGTTACCTTTGGCATCTCTTTTGTAAGTCGGGTAGTTGTTTATACCAAGGTATGAAATTTGCTCTTTTTTAATTCCTGCTTGCTCCAAAAATTCTATCACCATGGGTACTTGAGCGGTAAGTTTATTGTATGCTTCAACCGAAGTCGGTGCTTTTGTAGAAAGCTGAACTCTCCAGCTTGCACTGTCAGATTTTACGATTTCATAAGCGGAGCCTGTTACGGTAATTTCATTTTTCTTAAAGTTGTTTGATAGTACTGACGCACCTATTATAAGGCACAGACCTAAAATAAGTCCCAGCATGGCGACTTGAATTTTTGCGAGTTTTTCAATCATGACTTTCTCCTCAATTAATGTACACCTCTTCGATATTATGTAGTATACCACCTAATTCGGTGGGGTATATATTTTTAAATTTTTTCCTTATGGCAATTATGTTTGCGGGACTGTAAAGGTAGATTACCGGATTTTCCTGAGCAACAATTTGTTGGTATTTATTGTACAATTCTTTTCTTTTATCAAAGTCAACTTCAAGAGCTGCTTTTTTAAATATTTTATCTAGTTCGCGCTCAAAGGGCAGAATTTTATCCGTACTTTTTAAATCTTCATCCGAGCGCTGATTAAAAAGGTGCAGTGCTCCGTTTGAAGTCCAGACATTGTGCCCCGAGTGCGGCTCAAGCGGGTTGCCCGTAAGCGCTATTAAAATGGCATCCCAATCGTAAGTGTTGGAGAGTTTTGATACAAGTGAATTAAATTCAACCGGTTTAAAATTAACTTTCATGCCAAGTTGAGTCAAATCTTCTTTTATACTTACACCTGTTGCCTCTCTTTGGGTATTACCGGCATTTGTGAGCATTTCAAATTCTACTCTGTTGGAGTATTTGTCATATAGTTTATTATCTTTTAAATAAAAACCTGATTTTTTAAGCAGTTCTCTTGCATAGCTAATGTCTTGCTTGTGCCCTTTTGCTATTTCTTCATTTAAAAATATACTTGAGATGGATTCGGCACTGTAGAGCGGTTCGCCGACTCCGGATAGAACATTTAGGACAAGGTTTTCTCTATCAATTGCCCAATCAACCGCGCTTCTGAAGTTCGGGTCATTAAACCATCTTTGTTTTATGGGGTTAACGTAGTACTTGCCCTCTTTATTTTTTCTTGTGTTTAAATTAAACACTACAAATGTTGTGTTTGTAGTAGGCCCGAGGTTATATAGCGTAAAGTCGCTGTGTTTTTCAAGTTCTCTGTATCTTGCTACCATTGAGCCTTGCAGGTTAATGACATCTGTCTCAAGCCCTTCAAACTTGAGTGCGTCGTTGTTTAAATCACCTACTATTAAAATTATATATTTATCAAGATAAGGAAGTTTTTGCCCTTTTTTATCCACCATATAGTAGTTAGGATTTCTTTCATAAATTACTCTTTGCGCGGGAACGTACTCTTTCATTCTAAAAGCGCCTGATGTAACAAAGTCTTTTGGCTTTGTGTTTGTGTCGTGGAAGCTTCTAAAGTAGCTTTTTCCCTTATCTGTTGCAATTTTAAATACATGCTTTGGTGCAATGGGTGTAGTGAGTGTCCTTATAAAAGGTGCAAAAGGCTCGGGGGTAGTGAATTTTACCGTGTATTTATCAATTTTTTCAACAGTGGGGAGTTTACCGTTTATATAAAGAGAATCCCTTGTTGCGGTATCTCCGTAGCCTCCAAAAATAATAGTACCGTAGGTAAATACAACATCATCCGCCGTTATTTCTTTTCCGTCCGACCATTTTATACCATGGCGAAGGTGTGCTATGTATGTTTTTTTATCGGGAAGTATTTCTACATCTTTTGCAAGTTTAGGGATAATTGTACCGTCATATGGGTCAGTTGTAACAAGTCCGTCATACATAATGCCCGATAGTTGGGCTGAAGTGTTATCATTGGCGTTAAAGGGATTAAAAGTCTTTGGCCCTTCGCCAATTGTAGAAGATATTATCTCCCCGCCAAATTTTCCGACCTCACCTCTTGCTTGAAGATAATCAACACCGTTTATTGTTACGTTTTTTGGTTTTTCAAAATCGTATTTTACAACCTCGAGGGGTCTTACATCAGTTAAATACACATCATCATCAAAGCCTCTATCCTTTTTAAGGCAGCCTTTTAGAGCAAAGGCAACGATGAATAATATTAACGCTAAATACACAATTCTTTTCATTATATTGATTTTAGCATAATTATCTGATATATAAATGGATTAACGGATGATTTATTTATACAAAATATTTCCCCAAATTTACTACAAAACAGGAACTACTTTATGAGGATATTAGTAACAGGTGCAAGCGGGAGTTTAGGTCAGGAACTTTGTCCGATGCTTGAGCGCGAGGGGTGGCTTTTTTGGGCTACTAACAGTAAGATTTTTGATATTACCAACACAAAAATGGTAAATGAAATAATAAACAAAGTGAGTTTGGATTTTATTGTTCACCTTGCGGCTTACACCAATATTGATATGGCTGAAACTCATAAGGAAGACGCCTTTAGAGTAAATCACATAGGGACAAAAAACCTTGCAAAAATAGCTAAAAAGCTTGATGTTCCTATTTTATACATAAGCACGGATAATATCTTTGACGGTAAAAAAGACACACCATATAAAACAGATGACAGTGCCAATCCTTTAAATGTTTATGGCATGTCAAAATTAAAAGGTGAAGAAGAAATTCTTAAAACCTGCAAAAAATACTACATTATCCGCACAGGGTGGCTATACGGCAAAGGTTCAAAAAATTATGTTGATACCATGCTCACTTTTTCCATGCTAAGGCGCGAGATTAGTGTGGTAGACGACCAGATAGGCTGCCCCACTTGGACAAAAGACCTGTGCGAAGCAATTATTGATATTATGAAAAATAACAAACCCTACGGCACATATCACCTCTGCTCTTCAGGGCAGGCCAGCTGGGCGGATTTTACAAAAAAAATATTTGAAATTAAGAAACGTAACGTATGTGTAAACGCTATAGATAAAAGCGATTTTCCCCGTCCTGCCAAAAGACCGCACTACTGCGTGCTTGAGGGGGATAATACAATGCCTGATTGGCAAGAATCTCTTGAAAAATATCTTATTGGCAAATAGGCTAAAGTTGTTATATAATCTATAATGACAGTCTGTTAGGAGTTAAAAATGCACGGTATTATTTTAGCTGGTGGTTCTGGTTCAAGACTTTGGCCTCTTTCACGAGAACTTTATCCTAAGCAGCTTTTGAAGTTAAACTCTAAAAAAAGCTTGCTGGAAAAGACATTCTTAAGACTCCTTGATTTAATTGATGAAAAAAATATCATCAGCATAACAAATCAAAAACACGCAACAGATGTAAAAACTCAACTTTCATCTCTTGCGCAAAATCCTGTCGTGCTATCTGAGCCCGTTGCAAAAAATACTGCTCCGGCTATTGCAGCAGCTGTTAAATATATCCTTGATAAAGGTAAGGACGATGTAATAATTGTAGTACCCTCAGACCATATAATAAACGATGTAAAGGCTTTTTCTAAGACTGTTAAAGAGGGTGAAAAACTTGCAAAAGAAGGCTACATTGTAACTTTTGGCATAAAGCCTGATTCAGCGCAAACGGGTTATGGCTATATAAAAGCAAAAAAACCTCTTGAGAGCGGCTTTAAGGTAGATGAATTTAAAGAAAAGCCCGATGAAAAAACTGCTCAAAAATATCTTAAAGACGGTAATTATTACTGGAATAGCGGTATATTTATGTTCAAGGCTTCAACCTTTGTAGAGGCGCTTGAGCAATATGCAAAAGAAATTTATGACATTTATGAGGAATTTGACTTTACTCAGGATGAAAATATTCCTTATGCAATTTTTAACAAAATGCCCTCAATTTCAATTGATTATGCGCTTATGGAGCATGTTAAAAATATAGCTCTTGTTCCTCTTGCCTCAGATTGGAATGACCTTGGCTGCTGGGAAGCAATTTATGATACCAACAAAAAAGATGAAAACGGCAACGTAAGGTTTGGTAACACTCTTGAAGTGGGGTGTAAAAACTCCATGTTATATGGTTCAGACAGGCTTGTTGCAGGCGTAGGATTGGAGGATGTTTTAATCGTTGAGACATCTGATGCGGTTCTTGCATGTAAAAAAGACTGTGCTCAAGATGTTAAAAAAGTTTTTGATAAATTAAAAGAAATAAAAGATGACACATTTAAAATTCATCGCACCGTGTATCGTCCTTGGGGCTATTATACCGTATTAAATCAGGGCGAAGGGTATTTGACAAAGATGATTTGTGTCTTTAAAAAAGGTCAGTTAAGTTTGCAATCTCACAATCACCGCTCTGAGCACTGGGTGGTTTTATCTGGTACTGCAAGAGTTACGCTTGATGAAAAAACTTTTATGCTAAAACCGGGACAAAGTATTGATATCCCTGTAAAAGTTAAACACTCGCTAGCTAACCCTTATGAAGAAGAGCTTAAGATAATGGAAGTTCAAAGGGGTGATAAGCTTGTTGAGGAGGATATCATCCGCTATAAAGATATCTACGGCAGAGTTAAAGCCTAGAAGATTTTATTTATTAACTCTTGAAGCTTATCTGCACCTTCTTTGTCACCAAGGGTTTTAAGAAGTTTTAATTTAGCAAGATAGATTATTTTCTTATCGGGCATCTTTTTAATGCCTAAATCAAGCACGCTTTTTGCAATGTCGCTTTGACCTCTGTCGTAGTATATTGTACTCAAGTCAATGTAGTCTTGGGCGGTTTTTGGTTCAAAGCGTGTGATTTTTTGATACATTTTTTGATATTCGCCCTCTTGTTTCGTACTTTTATAAACAAGAGAGAGATTGTACATATAAATCACATTATCAGGGTTCATATCAACGGCTTTTTTTAAGTTTGAATAAGCGTTTTTTAAGTCTTTTGTGTGATAGTAGCAAAGACCTAAATAATTATACAATTCTGCTGCGTTTTTTAGCCTTACATCAAGTGATTGGGCTTTTAAAAACATCTCGGAAGCTTTCGTGTAGTCATTTTTTCCAAAGTAGATTTTGCCTAATTCAAGGTAATAATCCGAATCATCAGCCTTTGATACGGCATCTTCCAGATACTCTTTAGCTTCGTCAAATTTATTATCCAATATGCACATTTTAGCAAGATAAAAAGAAATCTCATCGGATTTAGAGTTTAGCGCACCTGCGTTTCTTAAGGCTAAAAGTGCCTTTTGCATGTTGCCTGATTCAATGTAGGCTATAGCTATCCCTAAATAAGCTTCAAAATATTCATCATCATAAACAAGAGCGGTATTAAAATATTTTATGGCTTTTTCAAAGTTTTTTTGCTCGAGTTCATAATTACCAAGTTCAAGATAAACTCTTTTATCGTTAGGGTTTATCTTAAGTGCTTGTTTTAGGTACTTTTCCTGTTCGGATTTGTATTTTTTTCTTGTGAATTCCGATATGTCATCTCTCAGGCTCTCAAGCTTTGCAACAGATGAGAGATTAATATATGTCTGATAATACTTGGGATTTAGGATTTTTGCTTTTTTAAGAGTATTTTTGGCTTGCTCTAAATTTTGCATTTTAATATAAGCTTGAGCCAGATTGTTAAGCGCAACGGGGTTTCTAAAGTTCATATCAAGGGATTTTTTAAAGCATTTAATAGCGTTTTCAAGCTCTCCTCTATAGAAGTATTCCACCCCTTTTGAATTGTAGTATTCAAAATCAAAAGGAGGAACTTCAACTATGTCAAACTCTTTTGCCAAATCACTGTTTAAGAGCGAATTATCTGCCTGAATTGCTCTGATTGCCGCAAGGCGGGCGTTGTCTTTATCTCCCTGGGCAAGATAAATTTTTGACCTCAGACTATAGGCGTCAGCGTTATCGGGGTTTAGTTTTAAGGTCATATCCGTATAGGTGTGAGCCTTGTCAAAGTCGCCGTTTTCAAGGTACATAAGGGCTATATCAAGGTAATCGTTTTGGTTTTTAAAACCTATAGGCTCAACTATGTCTATATCTTCAATTGTTTGAGAGAGCTCAAAGGATTTTTGAAGATGATATGCGCTAAGTTCATTTTGTCCTGCACGCTTGTAGCAAAGACCAAGCCAGTAGTGCCCGTCAGGGTCGTTTGGCTTGTTGTCTGTGTAGTTTTTAAAAAACTCGCATGCTTTATTTAAATTATTTGAGTTTAAAAGTTTTATACCATCTGTAATCTCAGAGGCAGTTGCTTTTGAGACAAGTACAAAAAATATAAACATTGAAATTATGAATTTTTTCATAAATTTAAAAGCTCTCCGATTATTTTTTTTGTGTTGGAAAATACTTCCTCAATACTTTGATTGGCGTCAATTACTTTTATTCTTTGAGGGTATTTTTTTGCAAGTTCCAAGTACCCGTTTCTGACTTTTTTATGAAACTCTAGACCTTCTGATTCAAGTCTGTCTTTTTCTTCTCCTACTCGTTGCTGGGCAATTTTACTGTCTACGTCAAAAACAATTGTTAAATCCGGTTCAAGATTATCTGTTGCAATTTTGTTGAGGCAGTTAATCTGCTCTATGTCCTCTCCTCTGGCGTATCCCTGATAAGCAACGGTTGAGTCTGTGTATCTGTCACATAGGACGATTTTTTTCTCTTTTAGTGCCGCATCAATTACACTTTTTACATGCTGGGCTCTGTCTGCAAGGTACAAAAACATTTCAGCAGAGCTTGCAACAGGTTTGTCATAGTGGAGTAAAATTTTTCTTAAACTCCTGCCTAAGTCAGTATCACCGGGCTCAAGAGTGAGAATGTTTGCTATATTTTTTTCATCAAGCATATTTTTTATAAGCTTTATCTGGGTTGTTTTTCCGCAGCCGTCAGCACCCTCAAAGGTAATAAAATATCCTCTTTTTAACTCCATTTAAACTAAAATCCCCTATACATCCTGCTTTCAAAATTATATTACAATTTTTGTAAAAATTAAATAACAAAACTACTTTTTTAAAAAATTTAATCTATAATATTGTTATCATAGTTTTTGAGGAATTTATCAGGTGGGAAGTTATACAGCCAATCAAACAACAGATACTAATGTCGAAGAAATCGTTAACGCAAATCAGGTTGAGCAAATCTTAAACACAAGTGCTGCGCAGGTTTCCAGCTGGTGTCAAAAAGCATGCTTAAAACCTAAAAAAGACGGTTTTGGCAATGTTTATTTTTCAAAAAGTGATATAGACGTTCTTAAAAAAGTTAAAGAACTTTACGAACACACAAGTGCTGTTCGTGAAACAAAAAAACAAAAAGTGGATAGAGTTATCGAGCGTATGAAACGCTCTGAGCGCGAGGAAAAAATGAGAGCACAAGATATGGATACATCTGTTGTAAATATTAGTGAGGGAAATTTCTTGACCCGTGCTAAATCAAGATTTAATAAAGAAAATGCAGTGGCATCCCTTGCATCTTATCAAGCACTTGATATGAGCACAAAGCTTGAAAATCTTGAAAACAATATTGTATCTAAAATATCTGATGTACTAAGCGAAAAAATGGACGGGCTTGATGAAATTATTGTTGAGCTTATTCGTTCAAAAACAGAAAATGAAACACTAAGACAAAGATTAAACGAGCTTAATAAAGAAAATTTCAACTTAAAAAATGAAAACGCAAGCTACAAGCCTGTCGGTCTTGGTCTTTATGTGAAGAAAAATACTGACGATTTTGTACTATAGTATTTAAGCTTGTTATTCGGGCAAAAGTTATATGAGTAAAATTTTAAGAAGTTTTTATCATAACCTTAAAGAGCCTGTAATAATTTATGATTTAAGTGAGAATTTAATTCACTGCAATAAAGCATTCTCTAAAGCTTTTATGAAGCTTGATAATACTTTGGGACTTGATGCGCTTAAAAAAATAAACTACAAGTTCTACTGTGATATATGCCTGCTGCAAAGTGAAGAACTTATGTCGTATTCTCCTATTATAGCTGCAATTAAGAGCAAGAGCGACTTTACAACATATGCTCTTTATCAGCTTGAGGAGAGAAAATATCTGTATTACATAATAAAATCTTTTACTTTTAAAAAGTATAAAGTAGTTTATTTTTATGACGTTACAAAAGAACTTGAGCTTGAGAAACTCCGTAAGGAAAACGAAGTTTTGAAAATCCAAAACCTTGAATTTTCAAATACAAACTCAAAAGCGCAAAATCAAGCCCTAAAAATGGCACTTTTAAACAGGATTTCAACAAGCATAAGAGAAACACTTGATGCCAAAAGCCTTATAAAAACCGCACTTAAAGAGTTGAGTCTTATTTTTGGCGCGCATAAGGTATACTACGCTCTTGAAGCTAAGGAAAAATTCATAACGGATTGCGTTTACCCTTCATCTTTTTCTTCTCAAACAGGAGAGGAGCTTGTATATGACAAAAATATTTTAAAAAATATCTACAGCGGAAAAAACTCGTTTCAGTTTTGTCTAAAAGAGCACAATGCCTCAAAAGAAACTCTTAAAGCTCCGCTGAATAGGATAATTATCCCTGTTATAAAAAGCTCCGAAGTGCTTGGTATAATTGTTATTTTTACTCCGAAAAAAGAAATAGGCGAGATTGAAAAAGAGCTTCTGGTGGGTATTTCAGGGCAAATTTCAAGTGCGATATTTCAGGTAATACTTTTTAATCAGGTAACAAAGAAAAAAGAAGAGCTTGAATCTGCAATAAAAGAGCTTAAAGAAACGCAATTGCAGCTTATTAACGCTGAGAAAATGGCGTCTTTAGGTCAATTAATAGCCTCAGTTGCCCATGAGATTAACACTCCTTTAGCCTCAATTAGTGCTAATAATGAAATATCAAAAAAAATCTACTCTCTTGGAGAATTTAGCCAAGATGATAAGGATGTTTTAGAGGATTTAAACTCGATTGATGCTGAAGCAATAAAGAGAATAAGCAACCTTGTAAGGTCACTAAAGCGCTTTGTGCGCCTTGATGAGATGGTGCAGCAAGAGGCTGATATTAATCAGGAGCTTGATTTGACGCTTGATTTATTGAAACACAAAACCAAAAAAGGTATTAAAATAGTTAAAAACTACGGCGAAATTCCAAGTGTGAAGTGTTATCCAAATATGCTGAATCAGGTGTTTTTGAATATTTTGATGAACGCCATTCAATCTGTTGAGAAAAAGACGCTTAAAATAGGAGAGTATGGCGCAAGTATAGAAATAAGCACGCAGTGTGCGGATAATAACCTTTGCGTTACCGTAAAAGATAACGGGCTTGGAATAGAAGAAAAAAACAAAAAGAAAATTTTTCAGGCAGGTTTTACTACAAAAAAAGTCGGAGAAGGCACAGGGCTCGGGCTTGCAATTTGTAAAAAAATTATTGAAAAACACAAGGGTGAGATATCATTCATTTCAAAAAAACAAGATAAAACAAAACCCGATGCTTATTGCACCGAGTTTTGCATGGTTATACCCTTAGAGTAATTTATTTTACAAGAAGTATGTATTTTTTGTGTTTCTTTTCTTCTTTAAGGTTTTTAAATACTCCCTGAGGCTTGAAGTACTCATATGTTTCGTTTTTAACTATTACATATACTCTGCCTTTTTTAGACACCGCATTATTTAGCTCGTTAATGTCTCTTGGTGTTGTGTCTATAATGTAGATAATTTTCTTATCAAAGTTATTCATAAGAGAGTATTTTCTTGCAAAACCGAATGTTACAAGCTCGGCACCCTTGTTATCAAGCGCTGCCATATTTGAGAACTCTTCAAGTTCCTTTTGTCCAAAGTCTGTAATCATCGGGAACAAATGAACGGTTGTAATAAACATTACGCCAAGCATAAATATTACATTTGTTATAAAAAGCAGCGCTCTATTTTTTGCAATTAAGCATAAGCAGCCAATTAAAGGTACTACTATAAACCATATACAGGTTACTTCGCTGAACGCTTGGAAGCTGTTCATATACGGCTTTATGCTCTCAGGCGGGAAGTAAGATAATATAGCGCCTCCTGCACCTGCTAAGATTAAAATAATAAATGTTATAAGGCTTGAGATTTTGATGTTTTTTGTATATTTATCAAAAGAAACATAACCCCACCAGAAATATCCTACAATAAGAGCTAAAGCAGGGAATATTGCAAGTGCGTATGTCGGGAGTTTCGAACTTGATACAGAGAAAAATAAAAGCGTTGATATAGCGTAAATTACTGCAAAAAGTATGATTTTTTTATCGTTTGTATCTGATGTAAACCAGACTTTTATTGATTTTGCAGCTCTATAGTTTTTAATTGCAGATTTAATACCCCTGCATATCTGCCATATAAATGAAACTGTCCAAGGCATAATGCCTGCAAGAACAATCGGGACATAGAAAAGGAAGGGTTGTTTTCTTCCAAGACCCATAGACGAATCTATAAATCTTGCAAAGTGATGTTTTACAATATAGTCGTTAAACCAAGCCATACCATGAGCTTTAAATACCAGAATATGCCAAGGAAGAGCAACAAGCAGGAATATTATTATGCCGGGGATGATGTTTACAGGCTTAAATAATTCCTTAACTTTTCTAAATGCCAAAAAGCACAGGAATACCACCATAGCGGGGATAATTATACCTATCAGACCTTTTGCAAGAACTGATAATGCCATAAAAAACCAAGCAAAATACCAGCAGTATTTTTTGTTTTTTTCTTGAGAAAATTCGCTTAATATAGCGCAGTATATAGCGGCTGATGAAAAAGCCATAAAGCTCATATCTAAAATTGCTATGTGAGAAAGAATTAAAAACCATACCGATGATAAAAGTACAAACGCACAGATTAAACCGTAGGCTTTTGACTGCATGGTTTTTGAAGCAAAGAAATAAGTAAAAAATACGCTAAATGCTGCACAAAGTGCGGTTGCAAAGCGGGAGACAAAAATTCCCGTGTCATTAAAAATATGATATGCAATGACATTTAACCAGAAATAAAGAGGTGGTTTTTCCAAAAAGTTTTCAAAATTAAGGTAGGGTGTTATGTAATCTTTTAAGAAAAACATATCACGCGACATATTCACATAACGAGTTTCATCAACGTCTATAAGCGGATACAGACCTAAATTGTGAAACAAAAATAAATAGCAAAACAATCCTAAAATAATTATATTAAGGATATTTGAGTGTTTTGCACAGAGTGTTTTGATTTTCTGATAAACTTTCTCCATCTTTACTCCTTATTCTACCTTGTATACTCTAGTTTTTACGAAAGTAAATTTTGCCCTGTCGGTGTAGTCAATGTAGATTTTTTTAAATTCTGAATTTTTGTCTAATGACTGCAGCGATATGTTGTAAATCCCGTCTTTTGTGTACTCATCATCAATATTATGATGTCCTGAAATAACTGCTATGACGTTTTTATAATTTGATAGTACGTTGTAAAAATTTTCTATATTATGCGGCAGCATTGACTCCTTTATCTCATCGGATGAGTATATCGGATAATGCCCCACAATTATCACAGGGTCGTTTTTGTATTTTTTTAAAATTATATCGAGTAAAGCAAGCTCGTCTTCCTTGTAGTATCCGTACTGTGTCGGTATAAACTGATTTACTCCGTCCATAAATACAAATACAAAGCCGTTTATTTTTTTAGCCTCGGGGAGTTGTTTTATTCTGTTTTTGGAAAAAAGATTTAAAATTCTATAGTATTCTTTTTTATCAAGATTTTTTGTCTGTGCAACGTCTTTGTCGCCAATGGCTACATAGACGGGTTTTTTTAGTTTTCTTATAATTTTTGAAAACATTACAAGGTTGTATTTGTTGGCCGCTGCAAGATTATCGCCTAAAAATATTGTAAACTCGCTGCCATTTTTGTTTATCATATTAATTGAGTCCATAAGTTTTTTAATAGAGGGAGTCAGTTTCTGTGCATCTTTAACCGATGTATCGGTTTGAATTCCTGCATTTGAAACTACTGAAAACTCAACACTTTTTGCACTTGCAACACCTGAAAAAAATATAGTGAAAATAAATATTAAAATTAATTTTCTCATAGGGTGATTATACGTTAAACAGCCTTATCTGTAAAGCTTTTAAAGCTCGCTTATGACTTCTTTTTTAGCTTTGCGCCAGAGTGTATCCCACTCATCAAAACTCAATTCATTAAGGGGTTTTTGGGCGAGCTCTTCCATTTTTTTAAATCTTTTTGTAAATTTTTCATTTGCAATATTTAGCGCCTGCTCTGCATCAATTTTGTTCCATCTTGCCAAATTAACAAGGGCAAAGAGAATATCGCCAAACTCTTCCTCTTTTTCTTGCTGTGTTTTTGCGTTTTCAAACTCAACAAACTCGCTTTTTACGCAGTCTTTAAGCTGCTCAATATTTTGCCACTCAAAGCCTGCTCTTACTGCTTTTTTGGAGATTTTTTGAGCTTTCATAAGAGCACTTTGAGATTTTGAAATACCATCTAAAACACTTTTCCTGTGGGGTTTTTCCTCAAGTTTTAATTTTTCCCAGTTGGATAAAATTTCTCCTACATCGGCTACTTTGGTGTCTGAAAAAACGTGCGGATGACGGTGTATAAGCTTTTCATTAATATTTTTTGCCACATCATCAAAGTTAAAATAACCGTTGTCATCTGCAATTTGAGCGTGCAGGACAACTTGCAAAAGCACATCTCCAAGCTCTTCTTTGAGGTGTTTCATATCATTTGCATTTATGGCATCAATCGCCTCATACGCCTCTTCGAGCATATTTTCTCTAATGCTTTTATGAGTTTGTTCTCTATCCCACTTGCAGCCGTTTTCTCCCCTTAAAATTCGCATTGTTTCAAGGAGTTTTTCAATATTGCTTTTCATTATTTCACCATCTGGTCAACGGTTAAAATCAAAATACCTTTGCCGCCTATGGATTTTAGGTGGTCAATACTGTCATAGACTTTGTCTTTATCTACAACAACGTGAATTACAACATTTTCGCTATCGCCCCAAAGCTGCGTAACGGTAGGGGAGGATAGCCCGGGCATAAAGCTTTTGACCTCTTCGATTTTGTTTTTTGGAACATGTACCATAAGGTATTTTTTCTCTTGAGCGTCAATTACCGAGTCAAGAGCCCTTATGAGTGAGTTCAGTTTCTTTTGTTTGTCTTCTTCAAGGTTTTTTCTTGCAACAATTACTGCCGTTGATTTAAGAATTTTATCAATTATTCTGAGCCTGTTTGACTTAAGAGTTGAGCCTGTTGATGTTATATCAATTACAACATCGCTAAGCCCTAATGAGGGCGTAATTTCAACCGCTCCTGATACTTCAATAATTTTTGCTTTTTTGCCTAAGCTCTCAAAATATTTTTTTGCAATGTTTGGAAAAGATGTCGCAACATTAATTTCATTTGGCAGGTCAGAGGGAGTTTTG
This sequence comes from Candidatus Gastranaerophilales bacterium, assembly GCA_944323335.1. Lineage (GTDB taxonomy): Bacteria > Cyanobacteriota > Vampirovibrionia > Gastranaerophilales > Gastranaerophilaceae > Galligastranaerophilus. The sequence goes on along the minus strand of CALUSB010000008.1, from coordinate 45,584 downwards.
TAAGTATCTTCATCCTTAACTGCCACTACCATTTCACATGCGCCAAAGTCAAAGTCTTTAACTTTATCAAGCTCAACGCCTTCTTCAACTACGACATCCCAGCCGGTAAAGCCCACATCAGCCACTTTTGCGTCCAAGAATCTTGGAATATCTTGAGTTCTGACAAAAATTAGAGAATATTTGCCGTCACGAGTTGCGATTTTTAGGCATCTTTCATCTTTTGTACCAAAAGACAGTCCTGCGTTGTTTAAAAGTTCATAAATTTTTGTTGAAAGCCTCCCTTTGTTTGGGATAGCTATTTTTAACGTATTATCCATAGTTATAAGGTTATCACATCAAATATTAAAAGCAATAAAAAAGCTCTCAGAAGAGAGCCTTTTTTATTGTTCTTGTTCATGTCTTAAGAGAATTCCGTTTGCAAGATAACTGAAACCCATTTCTCTTTCTTTGGGGTCATCACTCATTATCAGCATATTACCGTAGAACTCAAGATAATGACCTCTTTCAGGCGCTAACTCAATTGCCTTTTGTATATCTGCTTTGGCATCATCAGAGTTAATTCTTTTATTGGTTTTAGCTCTTTCAAAATACGTATTTGCAGAGTTTGGAATGTATTCCAGGGCTTTTGTAAATTCATCTCGTGATTGGAGATTTATGTTTGATATAGAGCTTGGCGCTATTGCTCGCAGACATTTACCTTTTTTATGGTGCGCAGTGCCAAGTTTTATTTTTACACTTATGTTGTCAGGGTATTTTTCAAGTGCTGCTTCGTTTAATATAATGCTTTGATTCAGCGCTTCAATGGCTTCTTTGCGTTTGCTTAAAGCCATAAGTGCGTCGGCTTTAAGGTCGTAAAAATCTGCGCTTGGCCTTATTTCAAGACTTTTGGTGTAGTCTATAACTGCCGATTCATAAAGGTCTTTTGCGTTTTGCGGACTGTCTTTTTTTATGCTCTGAGCGTATCTTGCTTTTGTTAAACCTCTTAGGCCAAGACTTTTATGACTATTTGGATTTAGCGCAAGTGCTCTTGTGTAATCTTGAATTGCCTCTTCGTATAACCCGAGTTCCTTTTCTGCGCTTGCTTTAGAGTGCCAAGCGCGAGCGGATTCAGGGTTTATGGTAAGGGCTTTTTCTAAGCTTTCAATACAAGCCCTGTAATTTCCTTCACTAAAAGCATCATAGCCTAATTTTTCAAGTTTTTTGCCGTATTGAGCTTTTGATTCTTTAGAAAGTGCCTTTTGAACGTCTGTACTTCTAACAAATGCGTCTTGCTGTAAGCCTTCGGTATTACCCTTGAATGATAACGACACTTTTTTTATGGGGTTGGATGCTAATTTAGTTATTGCACCTAAATTATTTGTGTAGCTTGGGGAAATTGATAACATACGCTAACCTTTCTTTTATTAACGCGTATAGTGTCAAAGTGTGTAAAGCCGAATTATTGATATTATTGAAAATTTTTTTACATTTCTTAATATCAAATTTCTGTGTACTTAGTGAATTTTGAAAATAATTTTTTTTATCATAGAATAATATTGTATTTATGTGAGGAATAAGGATATGTCAGAGGACAAAAAAGAATTTAAAAATACGCTTAACTTGCCGCAAACAACTCTTGCAATGCGTGCTAACGCACCTGTCAGAGAAGTTGAAATTCAAAAATTTTGGGAAGATAACAAAATTTATGAAAAAAACATTGCTCAGCGCGACAAGGCAAATAAGTTCATTCTCCACGACGGCCCTCCGTATTTAAGTTCCGATAAAATTCACATAGGTACGGCGTTAAACAAAATTTTAAAAGATATAGTTATAAAATATAAATCTCAAAAAGGCTACTATGCGCCATATGTCCCCGGTTATGACGCTCACGGTCTGCCTATTGAAAACGCTGTTGTAAAGAACATAAAAGGCGGCAGAGAGGCATTGACTCCATATGAGCTCAGACAAAAATGCCGTGAGTTTGCTCTTAAAAATTTAAAAGGACAAGAGGCAAACTTCAAGCGCTTAGGCGTTTGGGGCAACTGGGAAAACCCTTATCTTTCAATTGCTCCCGAGTTTGAAGCTCAACAGATAAGAGTTTTTTATGATATGTATCAAAAAGGCTATGTTCAAAAAGGCTTAAAACCTGTTTATTGGTGTGCAAGCTGCGAAACCGCTCTTGCTGAGGCCGAGGTTGAATACGCTGACCATACATCAGAATCAATATATGTAAAATTCAGATTTGTTGATGAGGATACTGAAAAAATCTACAAAATAGCAAATCTTGATTCTAATAAGCCCTTATATAGTGTCATCTGGACAACAACCCCTTGGACAATTCCTTCTAATATGGCAATAAGTTTGCATCCTGATTTTGAATATCAGATTTTTGAACATCAAGATGCTAACTACATAGTTGCAAAAGAGCTCTTAGAAAGCTTTACGGATGATGTTGAATGGAGCGATATTAAGCTTGTCGGCTCTTGTGTAAGAGGTATTGAATTAGAAAACCTCAGAACAAAACACCCGATGTATGACAGATTTTCTCCAATCCTTGTGGGAGAACATGTTACTCTTGAAGCAGGTACGGGTGCTGTTCACACTGCCCCCGGTCATGGTCTTGAGGACTGGGAAGTTTGCCAAAAATATGACATAGAAACATTTTCGCCCTTTGATTCAAAAGGCCGCTGGACAAGCCAAGTTCCTGAGCTTGAGGGCGTACCATACTACAAGGGAAATTCTCTTGTAATAGAAAAACTAAAAGAGCTTGGCGCGCTTATTAAACAGTCGCCAATAACTCACAGTTATCCTCACTGCTGGAGATGTAAAAACCCCGTTATGTACAGGGCAACTCCTCAGTGGTTTGTAAAAGTCGGCGATTTTAAAGACAAAACTCTTGAAGCTATTAAAAATGTAACTTGGATACCTGCAGCAGGAGAAAAAAGAATTTCTAACATGGTTGAAAACCGCTCTGACTGGTGTATTTCTCGCCAAAGAGCTTGGGGTGTGCCTATTCCTGTTCTGTATTGTAAAAAATGTCAAAAACCAATCGTTACAAAAGAAAGTATAGAAATAATTGCAAATAAATTTGAAAAAGAATCTTCTGATGCTTGGGTAAAATACGAAGCGAAAGACTTCTTGCCCGAGGGTTATAAGTGCGAATGCGGTTGCAGTGAGTTTGAAAAAGAAACGGACATCATGGACGTTTGGTTTGACTCAGGTTCTTCTTGGTCAGCCGTTGTAGAAAAAAGAAGCGACGAGCTTGGCACAATCCCCGTTGAGATGTATTTAGAGGGTTCTGACCAACACAGAGGCTGGTTCCAGTCATCTCTTTTAACTTGCGTTGCAACAAAAGGAATTGCACCGTATAAAACCGTCTTAACTCACGGCTTTGTGCTTGACGGCGAAGGAAGAAAAATGTCTAAGTCTTTAGGAAATGTTATTCTCCCTCAAGAAGTTACAAAGGTCTATGGTGCAGATGTCCTAAGACTTTGGGCTGCAAGTGTTGATTACAGAAACGATATTAAAATCGGTGAAAATATAATCAAGCAGCTTGTTGAAATATTTAAAAAGACAAGAAACACCGCAAGATTCTTATTAGGTAACTTATTTGACTTTGACCCTAAGAGCGATTATGTTCAATACGATGAGCTAAAAAGTATTGATAAATTTGCCCTTTCTCGTCTGAATTCTCTTGTTAAAAATGTTGATGAGGCATTTGAGAATTATGAATTTTATAAATATTTCCAATACCTGCAAAACTTTGCAGCAGTTGACTTGAGCTCTTTTTACCTTGATATTGTAAAAGACAGATTGTATACCTCAGGTAAAAAATCGCTCTCACGTCGTGCATGTCAGAGTGTAATGTATGAAATACTTCAAACTCTTGTGCGCATTTTAGTTCCGGTTATGCCTCATCAGGCAGAGGACATCTGGCAAAATATGCCCGAGTGCCAAAGGGGCGGTTTGGAGAGTATTTTGCTTTCAGACTGGGTTAAAGTTAAACCTCAGTGGGATAACCCTGAACTTGAAGAAGAGTTTTCTCAACTTCTAAAAACTCGCGATATCGTATCTCACGCTATTGAGCCTCTTCGCTCGGGAGATGAAAAAATTGTCGGCAGCTCTCTTGAAGTGGATATTTTAATAACTTCAGATGATGCTAAAAATCAAGCTCTGCTTGAAAAATACGCTGATGATTTGGGAGATTTATACATTGTATCCCATGTTTTAGTAAATAAGAACGCAGATTTTGATACAATTAGCGAGTTTGAACAAGACGGCTACAGTGTAAAAATCCAAAAAGCAAAAGGTCAAAAGTGCGAAAGATGCTGGAAATACCGCGACTTGAACACTGACGGTATTTGCGAAGATTGTGCTCAAGCAATCAATTGTTAACCTGTGTTACAATTTTTCAAAAGTGCGTAATTTGCTCTTACAAAAATTGTTAATTATTATATATGGGTAAAGTGTACCCATATATCAGCAAAAACAATTACACGGGGTTAAAAAATTGATTCAGCTAAATCTGGATTTGAATTATTTGACGCAATACTTTGAGATTAGCACTCGAAGATTAAACGAGTATGCTTCAATGAGTATTGAAGAAGTCATGGAGATAGAACAGCAGCAAGGCAACTCTGCGGCGGCTCTGATTTCTTCTGCAATGCAAAATCCGCAAAAGCTCGCTAAGCTTTTGCAGTTAATGGACCCCAAGAACAGATTTTTGATTATCAGAAATTTATCCGAAAATGACCTTGAAAAACTTATTCCTTATCTTGAGCAGGATGATTTGCTCTGGGGTTTAAGATATTTTAGGGTAGATAAAATAATAGAAATGCTAAACAAGCTCCCGACAGAAGAGCTCTTAAGCGTTGTCTTGCAAAACTTTACACTGAAGGACATTTTTTCTCTCATGCCGACTCAAGAGATGAACAAGTTTCTTGAAAACGACGAAGTAGAGCGAAAAGATGTCATGAAATATTTTGAATCCCTTGACCCTACCGAGCTTGAGAGGATTCTTGTCGAACAGTTCGGTGTTCAAATGAAAGAAAAAAATCAGGAAGAACAGCTGCAGTTCCTTGAGGCTATGAAAGACGATGACTTTACTAAAATGCTTCAAAGAATGAAAAGAACTGATAAAATCGACCTTATGGTAGGTTTGTGCAAGGAAAAGCCCAAACTTATGGAAGAAATTAACCCAGAAAATATAACGCGTCCTATGCGCACAATGGAAAAACACGACATTTTAAAATCCATGGAAGTGCTTGACCCCGAGTTTTTGATTCCTATGGTAGAAGAGCTGCCGCCTGATTTGCTGCAGGTAGTGGCGACACAAATTGACCCTATTGTTTTTGCACAAGTGTTAATTGATGAGTTCCCCGATGTCTTGTCAAAAATAGCGCTCTAGCTTATCGTATAGGCTTTTTTGTAATACAGGTATGAGCCTATAAGAAATATGGAAATAACGGGCAGCCACGCCGCCATAAACGGCGATATCGCCTTTGTTTCGCCCAAATTCAGCGAGAACGCGCGAATTAAATAGTACACGAAAATTATAATTACACTGAACAAAAATCCCCTGTTATACCTTACACGAGGAGGTGTAATTGCAAGCGGGATACCTACTATTGTAAGCGCAAGTGTTGTAACGGGCAGCGCCAGTTTGTCATAGAGGTCAACTTGGTATTTGACTTTCAGTTTTTCAACAAAATCCTTATCCAGTTTGTTTTTGTTTATGTATTTTAAAAGTTTAAAAAAGTTATACTGGCTTGCGGTTTCTTTGACAAGCCCGTCTGCGTTTTCGATGCCAAAACTTACGGTTGAATCATCAAAAAGACTTGTGTTAAAGATTTTTCCGCTCCTTGATATGGTATAAATTACGCCTCCGTTAAATATCCAGCCTAAAGCCCCTGTTCTGCCGGCTTTTGCCTGAACTATTTGAATTGCGTCTTTATCGGACAGGTCAACAAGGGTTATGTTATTCAGAGTCTTATCTTCGCATTTTTCAATATATATAAGTCTTTTTAATATGCCGTCTTTACCCGCGTCTTTTAGGGTAAAATTCATCCTGCCCTCGGGCACGTGCTTATTTTGCAGTGAATAAATAGCAAGGTGTTTTGATGTCATACTTGTTGTAGGAACTATTACCTCGCTTATAAAAAAGCTCACAAACGTCATAACAATAGCAAAAGCAAAAATAGGTTTTGATATTCTTGAAATGCTTATACCGCAGGCTTTAAGTACTGTAATTTCAGAGTTTAGACTTAATCTGTTTATTGTCATAACGGTAGCAAAAAGTGTTGAGATTGGTATTGTAAGTACAAATACTTGAGGCAGGTTAAGCACAATCATCATAAGGGCAATGTTAAAGGGTATGCCATAGAGCGTGATTTGTTTTATAAGCTGAGTAAAAGTTTCGGAGGCAAAGATGATGGATGTGAATATTATTACACCCATTAAAAATACCTCCAAAAGCTGCTTTAAGATGTATTTATCCAAAAGCGGCATTTCTTTATATTTTTTATAGATAAAAGCTTTAATCAAGCTCGGGATTGAACTTATTTTTACCTTTTTTGTCATACATTAGTGCTCTTTTTTGGCTTATGTTTTTAAGCACCTCTATTCTCTCATCATCGTTAAGGTTTTTCAAGTAAGTGAGAGATTTAATAAACAAATCTATACTTTTATCTATATTTTTTTTGTTCATTTTAAGCATATCGTACGCCAAAACCTCATTTGTAAGGGCAAGGCGTGTCATGTCACGAAAACCGCTTGCGGCAATTATTTTTGCGCTATCCGAGCGAACGGAGTCAAACAGTGCAAAAGATAAAAGCATGGGCATATGCGATATTTGTGCCGCAGCTGCGTCATGGTCTTTTGCATCCATTAAAACAGGTGTCGCGCCCATAAACTTTATTACTTCTTCTAAAATTGCATTATGCTTGGTTATTACCCATTTTGCACCTTGAAACAAATCATCTTTTGAGGCGTCAAAACCTGATTCTTCCGTACCTGCCATAGGGTGTGTTCCAATGTAGTTAAATTTGTAATTGCCCTCAAGAAAACCCTTTAGAGAACAAACATCACACACTATACACTTTGGTGAAACTATTCCCTCGAGCCTCTTTAAGACATTTTTAGCCTCATTCATGGGCGAGCAGACAAAAACAACATCTGCACCTCTAGTGTCTTCAATCATATCCGAAGCGTAAGGTGTGAAGCTTTTTGCCTTGTCGTAACTCGATTTTGAAATAGCGGCAATTTCCCAGTCGCTCTGACTGAGCGATTTTAATATAGAACCGCCTATCAACCCTAAACCAATAACTGCGATTTTTAACATGTTAATATTATAGTATAAAATTCGATATTTGTATTATAATAGTTAAGAAAATTAAAGTATTCTGGAGGTAAAAATAATGGGAAATATCGGGGAAATAAAAAAGGGACGCGCTTTTAAGTTTGGTGATAATATCTCAACCGACCATATCGCCCCGGGCAGATTGTTTCACTTGAGAAGCAATCTTGAAGAGTTTTCAAAACATGTACTTGAGGACGCTGACCCTGAATTTGCCTCAAAAATGCAAAAAGGAGATTTTGTTGTAGCAGGAAATAACTTTGGGTTAGGTTCATCTCGTGAGCACGCTCCTCAAATTATTAAAATTGCAGGCGTGGGCGCTGTTATTGCAAAAAGCTTTGCAAGAATTTTCTACAGAAATGCAATTAATATAGGACTTTTGGCTATTGAATGTAATACGGATAACATCGATGCGGGCGATGAGCTTGAGCTTGATGCAAAAGGCGGTGTACTAAAGAACCTTACAAAAGGTGAAACTCTTAAAATCACTCCCCTGCCCGATGTTATGATTAAACTTTTAAATGACGGCGGATTAATTGAACACTTAAAAAAACACGGAGATTTTGACCTTGTATAATGTAACTTTAATTAACGGGGATGGCATTGGCCCTGAAATATCAGATGCGGTTGTAAAAATTTTAGACGCTGCGGGTTTAAAAATTAACTGGGACTTGCAAACTGCGGGCGCTGACGTTGTTCAAAAAGAGGGCGTTCCTCTGCCAAATCGCGTGCTTGAATCAATAAGAAAAAATAAAGTCGCTCTTAAAGCCCCTGTAACAACTCCTATCGGTAAGGGTTTTCGTTCGGTAAATGTTCAATTAAGACGCGAACTTGATTTGTTTGCAAATTTAAGACCCTCAAAAAATCTCCCCGGCATAAAAACACCCTTTAGCGATGTAGATTTAGTTGTTGTAAGAGAAAATACCGAAGATTTATACGCAGGTATAGAAAATAAAATAAATGATGACAGGGTTGAGGGTATAAAACTAATTACCCGTCAAGGCTCAACAAGAATATGCAAATGGGCGTTTGACTATGCGGTTAAAAACAACAGAAGTGAAGTTTGCGCGGTTACTAAGGCAAATATCTGCAAACTTGCTGACGGGTTGTTTTTAGAATGCTTTAGGGAAGTTTCAAAAGAATATCCCGATATTACTCCAAGAGAAATTCTTGTGGATAACCTTTGTATGCAGCTTGTTCAAAACCCCTCGCAGTTTGATGTTTTGGTTCTGCCCAACCTGTACGGTGATATAGTTTCTGACCTTTGTGCCGGTTTAATAGGCGGCTTGGGCGTAGCACAGGGGGCTAATATCGGGCTTGACTGTGCGGTTTTTGAACCTGTGCATGGCAGTGCTCCCGATATTAAAGGTAAAAATTTAGCCAACCCTACGGCGCTTTTGTTGAGTGCTATTGAGATGACAAAGCACTTAGGTGAGTTTGAAATTGCAAAAAAACTTGAGGATGCTCTTTTTAAAACACTTCGTGAGGGCAAGGTTTTAACTTCTGATTTGGGCGGAAGTGCAAAAACTACCGAATTTAGGGATGAAATAATTAAAAATCTCGGATAAAAGTATATTATGAAGTTAGAAAACTTAGGTCTTGGTATAGATGTTGAAAATGTTGAGCGTTTCAAAAAATATACCCAAAAGGACGACCCTTTTATAAATAAAATTTTTACCAAAAAAGAAATAGAGTATTCCTACAGGACAAAAAATTTTGCCCAGCACCTGTGTGCCAGATATTGCGCTAAAGAGGCCTGCGTTAAGGCTCTGCACTCTCTTGGAGTAGACGGGTATTTTTGTCGTGACTTTGAGGTAGAAAATCTTCCCTCCGGAGCGCCTAAAATTAACCTTATAGGTAAAAAAAGAGGCGATAACCTCTCTTTTAAGGTTTCATTGTCGCATACGGACACTTTTGCGGCTGCCACAGTTATAGTTGTTATTAACTAAATATATACTTTTGTAATTTTTTATAAAGTTGTGTAAAATTTTTAATAAAACATGATGAGTTTGGCTTTAAAAAGCGTTAAACTCAGCATGTTATGAATATTGTAAAAGTACTCGATGATTATTCCAAAACGGATGAGCAGAGAGAACTGGTTGAGTATTTGAAAGGAATTCTACCCTCAACTGTTTGTTATGAACCCATTAAAAACAAAGAATTTTTAAGAAAATACATGACCCCTCTCAATGACTTTGTAATCTACACAACGGCAATGCCCTGTGCGGATGTTCGTCGTGTCTTAAGATAAAATTAAACCCGCTTTTTAGGGCGGGTTTTTTATTATTTGCTTACTTTTATTTTCATCTTATCCATATAGTTTTGAATTGCACCTTTATCCCAGCTTACATCTGTTTTAAGTGCATTTAAATCCATAGAGATTGATTCATCTCTTTTTAGGCTGATGTCTTTTTGCATAGCTTTATAGAGCTTTTGCGAGTTACGTTCTCTTATTGAGGCCTTTTCGCCATCAGGAGCTAAACACATAAACTCATAATCTTTAACGGTTATGGCGTTAGCCTTGTCTGCACCGTAGTCATCATATGAGTATATTTTTCTTGAAATTTCTCCGTCAGATTTCATACCGCCCACCTCTGTTGCTATAACATGAGAGCCTGCGTAGAGCCCTTTAAGTTCTGATATTCCATAAGGTTCAAAGTCAGATGGCATGCAGTTTCTTGTTGTCATATTCAACAAAAGTAATCCTGAGTTTGAAATGCGATTTTGTGTGAATAAAATTCTCTTGCCAAGTGCGCCAAGCTCGTCTTTTTTTGCTTGAATGTAATTAGCAAGGTTTTTATCCCCGCCTCCCGATATTAAAAGCACGGGCATTTTGGGGTCATTTTCTGCGTAATTTTTTACAAGTTTTGAATACGCATCAATCATTGTGTCAAAGCCTTTTTGATTATCAAGACGGCTTGCCATGGTAAATATGGGAGTGCTTGCATTAATATTATCAATGTCAATTCCATACTCTCCTTCATAAAAATCAGGAGCTTTAAAGCCATGGATTAGAGGAGTCGGCGTAGAGTTATTTTTTGCGGCATCAAGCAATAAAGCTCTTGTAAGCCTTGCATTGTATTGTTTTTTCCTTGCAAAAGAGGTCTTATCAATTGTATCAACATCTTGGTCGTATGTTTCAAGATAGGGTTGAACTTTTACCTTTTTGCCGAATATTTCTTCCAATCTTTGACCTAAGTCGTTATTCACCTGTGAAACATTTTCTTTTGTTGCTGCAAGGGGTTTTTTGTCAACACCGTTAGGATAAACATCAAGCGAGCCTCTGTCGTCTTTTATTTTAACTATGGTATCAAGTTTAGAGGATAGTCCTTTGTTTGCAAGTTCAAATCTGTATCCCTGAGAAACAGGACCAATGCTTGTAGATAGTACTGTCGCAGCATGGGCGGGGTTTAGCACATCTTCATAGAAGCCTATTCTTTGAGAGGGTGAGCCAAAAAGCAGGAACTGTCTGTTGCCGACATCTGCTATACAGCTGTTTAATACTATATCTCTTGCAAAGTCGTTGTATAAGGTATTAAAGTAGCCTTGCATAACATTTTTATCCCAGCTTTGACCTTGATAACCATCCCCTAAGTTGTGAACAATAACTGAAGTATTATTTGCAAGGTTTCTTAAGTAGTCCGTAGTTGCTTTTCTTCTTGTATGTATAGAATCTTCAGCGCGCGAGTACAGGCGCATTTTGCACAAAAGACCCGCAGACTGCCAAGCTTCATGTGCTATAAGTTTATCGGGCGCAGGGAGTTTTTGCCCGTCAGGCAGTTTAACCTCTCCGTCTTTTGCTTTTGCCAAAAGTTCATAAGTCATATTATTGAACTGTGCCATACGAACCCTCTCGGGGCTGTGAGGCAAGTCTTGATATACCATAGCAGTATTGGTGTCTCCAAAGTCAAACATATCATCGTCATATAAGAATAATGTCTTTTGTTTGTCAGGGCCGAATTCACCGTAGTAAACACTGAATTTATCAACTCTGTCGCCTGTCTTTAGTTCTCCCTCATAGACTTTTTCGACTTGAGTTTTATTATTTGGAGTTATGTAATAGAGCTTGCCGTCTTCTTTTTTCAGGTAATTAACAGGTTTTGAATTTACACTCATTTTAAACATCGGAGAAACGGCGATTGTATTTACTCCGGCTTTATTTAGTGCTACTGGAGCTTCGCGGGCAATGTCGGTTTGTCCGCCGACAGGGTTTGTATACTCGTAGCTTATAGACCAGACATTAGGGTCTGTAATTTCATCGGGTTTTGTTTCGCCGTTTAAGACTTTTGCAATGTCTCTTGATATCATTGATTTTGTTGAAGAAGGAAGCTTTAAATCGTCCTGCAAATCAAGGTACAAGCCGCCCCATATACTAAGAGGATGGTTTGGAAATTCAACAGGTACGGGGATATTTCTTGATGCTTCAATTGCTTTATACTCAAGCTCGCTAAGTTCGTTTTGAGGATAGCCTTTAGCTGCTATTGCTTGAAGTTCCTGCAGCATTTCTCTTGTTTTTGAGTTTATTGTTGCACTGTACAATAAAAGTGCATCAGCAGAGGTTAAAATATTTCTCTCTTTTTGTGCTCTGTCATCTTGATAAGGGCTGCTTTGGTATTGCTCTTTGTGCTTTGAGCCAAAGTTTACCTTGCTTGTAAAACCGTAAGGGGTTACTCTTAGCATATAATCCTCATTTTCTATATCTAACAACACTACTTATTTAACATACCTGAAAAAAATTTTTTGCGCTTTTATATATTAAAAAATGTAAATAACAAGGCACTGTTAGACAAAGCGTTTAAAATTGTTGTAGAATATTTTTATGAGCGATAATTTGAAAGAATTAAAAAATTCATATCCTGATTTTAACTTTGAAAATCTTGCAAAGATTGCAAATGTTGAGGTTAAACTGACCGCGCAGCTTGGCAAGACAAAAGTTCCCCTGAGGGATATTTTGCGCTACGAAAAAGGTACTGTTGTTATGCTTGATAATAAAGAAGAAGAACCCGTTGATATTTTTGTAGACTCTGTTCTTGTAGCGCGCGGCGCGGTTGTTGCTCTTGATAACTGTTACGGGGTTAAAATAACCGAAATTATAGAAAATATTAAATAAAAAAAACGCGCTTTTTAGGGCGCGTTTTTAGTATTTGTATTTAGAACTTATTCTTCTTCATTCCAAGAATACATTTTTCTAAGTTCCTTACCTACTGCTTCAAGCTGATGGTCAGCTTTAAGAGCACGTGTAGCAAGGAAGTTTGCTCTTCCGCCTGCTTTGTTTTCTTTAATCCAGTTAGAAGCAAACGTACCGTCTTGAATTTCTTCCAAGACTTTCTTCATTGCTTTTTTGGTTTCTTCGGTGATTATTCTCTTGCCTGTGCAGTAGTCGCCGTATTCAGCGGTATTTGAAATTGAGTATCTCATTTTCTTAAATCCGCCTTGATAGATAAGGTCAACGATAAGTTTCATTTCATGGATACATTCAAAGTAAGCATTTTCAGGAGCATAGCCTGCTTCAACAAGAGTTTCAAAACCTGCTTGCATAAGGGCTGTAACACCTCCGCAAAGAACTGCTTGTTCGCCAAAAAGGTCAGTTTCCGTTTCAACTTTAAATGTTGTTTCCATAACACCGGCACGAGCTCCGCCGATACCTGCAGCGTAAGCAAGACCGATATCATGTGCTCTGCCTGAAGCGTTTTGATAAACTGCGATTAAGCAAGGAACACCTTTGCCCTCTACATATTCGCTTCTTACCGTGTGGCCGGGGCCTTTGGGTGCTATCATAATAACATCAACGTCTTTAGGCGGTATGATTTGATTAAAGTGAATGTTAAAGCCGTGAGCAAAAGCAAGAACTTTACCTGAAGTTAAGTTTGGTTCAATGCTTTCTTTGTATATATCAGCTTGAACTTCATCGGGCAGAAGAACCATGATAATATCAGCCTCTTTTGAAGCTTGTGCAACGGTTGCAACTTTTAAGCCCGCATCAGCTGCTTTTTTCCATGATTTAGAACCTTCGTAAAGTCCGACAATAACATCAACTCCGCTGTCATGTAGGTTAAGCGCATGAGCGTGTCCTTGTGAACCGTAACCGATGATTGCAACTTTTTTTCCGTCAAGTAAGCTTAAGTTGCAGTCATTTGCGTAATAAATTTTAGCCATCTTATTTCCTCCTTAGAATGGATTTGTCTTTAGTTTAGCTTTAAAAAATACTTCGGTCAATCTTTTTGTGATATATTTAAGCTATGAATGAGCTTTTGATTTTAAATTACAAACTTTTTACTTTGAGTATTTTTTCAAATATTCTTAAAGATAAAGCAATAGTAAATCTTTTAGGTGTTTTTTCATACAGTGCTAAATCTCTTAGCGAGGCTGTTTTATATTATTCAAAATTTTTAAAAGTGCTTTATGAAAGTCCTTTTGAGGGAGATTTCTCTCTTTATTTAAATGACTTAATTAAACATGATGAAAATGTTTTTACAAAAAATATTTCAGCAAAAAATCCGCTCAATGAAAACATTATAAACGCTGCAAAAAAAGAACTTGAGATACTTTTTGAACTGTCAAAAATCAACTCTCAAAAAATTAAAGAAGTTTTGAAAAAACAGTTTGAAAACTCTGATGAAATAGTAAACCTTCTCTCTGATTTTACATCAGATACTCCTGTTGTTGATTACAGCACACTATGCTCATACGTTGAAGCTAACTGTTACGGGCTTTATGCCAAATACGGCGCTTTTATTTATACAAAAGATAATGTTCTAGAGTATGTTGAAAAGACTGACGATATAACATTTAACGACTTAAAAGACTACAAAACTCAGCAAAATACGCTTATAGAAAATACAAAACTTTTGCTTAGCGGAAAAGTCGCAAACAATATTTTACTCTACGGCGATAGAGGCTGCGGCAAGTCCTCAAGCGTTAAAGCCATATATAACGAGTTTAAAAATTCGGGGTTAAAAATTGTACAAATTTTAAAAAGTAATTTAAACAATCTTGATAAGCTTTTGGATAAATTGTCAAAAATCCCTGCTAAGTTTATTGTTTTCATAGATGATTTGTCTTTTTCTCAAGATGATGAAAATCTAAGCGCGGTAAAATCCGCTCTTGAGGGCGCGCTTTCAAAAAGAAGCGACAATATAGTGATTTATGCCACAACAAACAGAAGAAATATAGTAAAAGAAACTTTTTCTTCCCGCGAGGGAAATGAAGTTCATCTGGCAGATACTATTGATGAAAACGCATCACTCTCGGACAGATTCGGCGTAACGCTTACGTTCCTTGCACCAAATAAAGACAAGTTCCTTGAAATTGCAAGAAAAATTGCTCAGGATAAAAACATTCCCATAAGAGAAGATTTTGACATAAAAGCTGAGCGCTTTGCGCTTTTAAAGGCGTCAAGGTCGCCTCGTGTTGCGCAGCAGTTTATAAATCAATATTAAAAACGGAAAAACCGCCCCATAAAAATGAGGCGGATTCCTTTGCCCTGAGACGTCTGGAACGACGGGCAAACCTTTTTTAATTTCAAATCTTAATTAAGATTTGAAACATATAAATACAATATTCAAATTATATGTAAATAGCAAGTATATGTAAATATATTTTACATATTTTTATAATTTTTTTTCGTTGTATAATAAAACGGTTATGATGAAATCGCTTGCACCAATTGTATTATTGACTATATCGAATGTCTTTATGACATTTGCATGGTATGGGCATTTGCGCTTTAAAAACAGTGCGCTTTGGCTTGTAATTTTAGTGAGCTGGGGCATAGCGTTTTTTGAATATTGCTTTCAAGTGCCTGCAAATCGCATCGGTTCATATGCTTATTCAACCGCTCAACTGAAAACAATTCAAGAGGTTATAACCCTTGTGGTATTTAGTATATTCTCTGTTACTTATCTAAAAGAACAGTTCAAGTGGAACTATCTTGTCGGGTTCTTTTTTATAATTCTTGCGGTATTTTTCATATTTAAAAAATGGTAACATTTGACTTTTCATGACCCTTTTTGTGCTAAATTGTTAATATGAAATACGTTCCTTTGCATTTACACACGGAATATTCACTACTGGACGGGGCAATTAAGGTAAAAGATTTATTTAACTTTGCCAAAGAAAATGACATGCCCGCAGTTGCAATAACAGACCACGGTGTGATGTTTGGTGTTATTGATATGGTTTTAAATGCAAAAGAATGCCCCGAGGTTAAACCTCTTATAGGCTGCGAGTTCTACATTTGCGAGGGGGATGTAATAGAGGATAAAAGTACTAAAAAGACCCTCTATCACCTTGTGTTATTGGCAAAAGACAATCAAGGGTATCAAAACCTCGTTAAACTTGATTCAATAGCCTCAACTCAAGGGTATTACTATAAACCAAGGATTAATCATGAGATACTTGAGAAGTACTCATCGGGTCTTATTTGCCTGAGTGCTTGTATTCAAGGTGAAGTAGCAAGAAATATACTGGACGGTAATGAGCAAAAAGCCCTTGAGAAAGCAAAGTGGTATAAAAATTTATTCGGTGAAGATTTCTATATAGAGCTTCAAGACCACGGTCTGCAAGAGCAGAAAGACTCTAACCCGAAGCTTATTGAAATAGCTAAAGAGCTTAACTTGAAGATGGTAATTACAAATGACTCTCACTATCTTCGCGCTCAAGACGCCCTCTGGCATGATACGCTTTTGTGCGAGCAGACAAAATCTTCAAAGTCTGATACAAACAGGTTTAAATTTTCAAATAACGAGTTTTATGTAAAAACGGTCGAAGAGTTAAGACGTTCTTTTGAATGGATGGATGAAGAAACATTTAACTCTTGTATTGAAACAACGGTAGAAATAGCTGACAAGTGCGATGTTCATATAGAGCTTGGTAAGTCGCATTTGCCCTCGTACCCTGTGCCCGAGGGGTACACCATTAGCTCTTATTTTGATTATTTGTGCCGTGAGGGTCTAAAGAAAAGATACGGGGAAAATTACCCTAAAGAAATAGAAGAGCGCTACGAATATGAGCGCGGCGTTATTGAGAAAATGGGCTTTCCCGCGTACTTCCTTATTACTTGGGATTTTATAAACTGGGCAAAAGAACACGGTGTTCCTACAGGCCCCGGTCGTGGTTCTGCGGCGGGAAGTATTGTAGCTTATGTTCTTGGTATAACGGAACTTGACCCGATAAGACACCATCTGTTGTTTGAGAGGTTTTTGAATCCTGAGCGTATATCGATGCCCGATGTCGATATTGACTTTTGCAAACGCCGAAGAGGCGAGGTAATAGATTATGTTACCCAAAAATACGGTGAAGACCACGTTTGTCAGATTATTACATTTGGTACGCTTGCTGCAAAGGCTGCACTTAAAGCAGTTTGCAGGGTTTATGACATACCTTTTTCAGATTCAAACAAATGGGCGGGTATGATACCCTCTGCCCCGGGGACAAAACTTGATGATGCTCTAAAAGACGGTATGGAGCTTAAAAAACTCTGTGATGAAAATGATATGGTGCGCCGTCTGGTAGATGAGGCCCGACACCTTGAAGGGCTTAAAAACCAAGTGGGAACGCACGCGGCGGGTGTTATTATCTCGCACAAGCCGCTTGATGAGATTATACCTATAGCGCTTTCAAAAGAAAAAGCTACGACAACCCAGTACCCTATGGTGCACATTGAAAAACTCGGGCTTTTGAAAATGGACTTTCTGGGACTTGAAACTCTGACTATTATCAGAGATACTCTTGACCTTATTAAAATGCGCCATGGGATTGACCTTGATATAAATAAAATACCTCTGGATGACCCTAAAACCTTTGACCTTTTAAAAAGAGGGGACACAGACGGTGTGTTCCAGCTTGAATCAGGCGGTATGAAAAAACTTGTAAAAGATTTAAAACCGACAGTATTTGAAGACTTAGGCGCTTTAGTTGCGCTCTTTCGTCCGGGGCCTCTTGAATCAGGTATGGTAAAGGACTTTGTAGACAGAAAGCACGGCAGACAAAAAATCGAATACGCTCATCCGCTTTTGGAAAAAATTCTAAAAGACACATACGGCACAATTGTTTATCAAGAGCAAATTATGCAGATATTCCAGACGCTTGCAGGCTATACGCTTGGCGGCGCGGATATGGTGCGTCGTATGATGGGTAAGAAAAAACTCGATGAAATGGCAAAACAAAAAGGTATTTTCATTGAGGGTGCCGCAAAAAACGGCATGTCAAACGCTGATGCTGCGGCTTTATTTGAACAGATAGAAAGCTTTGCAAAGTACTGCTTTAACAGAAGTCACAGTGCAGCTTACGCTTTTGTTGCATATCAGACCGCTTATCTAAAGGCGCATTATCCTGTTGAGTATATGTGCTCAATTTTGACTTCTCAAGCGGATAATCAGGATAAAACCCAACAGTACATCTTGCAGTGTCAGGCTTTAGGCATCAAGGTTTTACCGCCTGATATAAACAAATCTTCTTCTCAATTTTTCCCTGACGGGGATAATATCCGCTTTGGACTTGCTTCAATTAAAAACGTGGGCGGCGCGGTTATTGATGAAATTGAAAAAGAGCGCCAAAACAAAGAGTTTGAAAGCTTTTTTGACTTCTGTTCAAGAGTTGACAGTAAATGCTTAAACAAGAAAACTTTAGAAAGTTTAATAAAAGCGGGGGCGTTTGTTACCCTTGAAAAGAGCAGAAAGCAGCTTTTAGATAATATTGATAATGTTGTAGAGTATGTCCACAAGGACAAAAAAGCTCAAAGCACAGGACAGGTAAGCTTGTTTGCCTCTCTTGGCGAGGAGGCGCAAGAGCTTAATATACCTACATTTGAGCTTTTGGGCTCGTCTGATGATGAGTTTTCCGATTCTGAAATTCAACAGTTTGAAAAGGAACTTTTGGGAATATACGTAACATCTCACCCGCTTTCATCAATCAGAGATACTCTTAAATATCTTACAACAGACACGGTAAGCGATATTTTAGAAAACCCTGAAAATGATAAAGGGGTGACAATCTGCGGTTTGCTCTCTCAAGTAGTGCAAAAGCCAACCCGCAAAGACCCTTCTAAGTTTTTAAAAACAGGAATAATAGAAGATTTAACGGGCAGAATGGAAGTTGTAGCTTTTCCAAAAACAGTTGAGAGCTGCGGACATTATATGAACTCTGAAGAAAGAGTTATTATAAAAGCAAAAATTCAAAACCGCGAAGAGCAGGTGAATTTAATTGTTCAAGACATCAAGCCCATAGGCGGCATAAATCTTGTTACCATTAAATATATCAAGGATTTGGCATTTGAAGAAAATATTTACCTTAAAGAAGTTCTTGCAAAATATAAAGGCGATGACCCCGTGGTTATTGACTTTGCAGACGATGATGAGCGTGTTCAGATGTTAACAAGTTCAAACCTTTGGGTAAAAAATGACCCTCAGCTTGAAGATGACTTAAAACGTGCATTTAAAGACAAGCTTGAATTTGAAGTAAGTGCTCTTGGCTAAACACTGAAGATATCTTTAATATCTTGATATGTAAGTGTTTTTGCAATATTTCTGTCAATTGAAATAACACTATCCACAAGCGAGCGTTTTTTGGACTTGAGTCTTTGGATTTTTTCTTCTACCGTGCCTTTTGTAATTAAGCGGTATACAAAAACTTTCTTTGTCTGGCCGATACGATACGCTCTATCTGTTGCTTGGTCTTCAACAGCGGGGTTCCACCACGGGTCATAGTGAATAACATAATCAGCACCCGTAAGGTTAAGTCCCGTACCGCCTGCTTTGAGTGATACAAGGAAAATAGGAATAGTCGGGTCGGTGTTGAAACGCTCAACCACTTCCTGACGATTTTTCGTAGCGCCTGACAGGTATTCGTGCTTAATTCCTTTTGTTTCAAGCCATTGTTTAATAATATCAAGCATACCGACAAACTGGCTGAAAAGCAGTATCCTATGGCCTTCTGAGATAATTTCTTCGAGCATTTCCTGCAAATGTTCAAATTTACCCGATTCATTTATGCCCAAAGTTCCCTCTTTGTCGTATAACCTCGGGTGGCAGCAGATTTGTCTTAAGCGCAGAAGTGCCGAGAAAATAGACATTCTGGACTTTTCAAGTCCCACTGTTTCAATTGATTTAAACAATTCTTCTTTTGTAGAGTCAAGAACCTGTAAGTACAAGTCTTTTTGCTCGGGTGTAAGTTCGCAGTATGCAACCGATTCGATTTTATCCGGCAAATCTTTTGCAACATCTCTTTTCATACGGCGCAAAATGAACGGGAATATCTGTCCTTTAAGTCGTCTTTCAACGGCTTTATCGCCTTTTTCAACAATAGGATTAACGTATCTGTAGTTAAATTCGTTTGCATCAAAAAGAAAACCGGGCATAAGAAAGTCAAAAATACTCCAGAGCTCTTCCAGTCTGTTTTCAATCGGCGTACCGCTTAGTGCCAGCTTGTGTTTGGCGTTTAGCTCTTTTACGGCTTTTGAAGTTTGCGAGGTTGCGTTTTTGATGTTTTGAGATTCATCTAAAATAACATAGCGAAACTCGTATTTTTTAAGCTCTTCGATATCTCTTCTTACAAGCGCGTAAGAGGTAATTATAACATCATATTTTGGAATATTTTTAAACTGTGTTTTTCTCTCAACCCCTGATAGTACAAGGAATTTTAAATTCGGGGCAAATTTTTCTATTTCATTTTCCCAGTTAAAAACAACAGATGTCGGGCATATAACCAAAGTCGGCTCTTTACCGTCTTTTTCTTTTGCTTTCTGTAAAAGTGTAAGTGTCTGAAGCGTTTTACCAAGACCCATATCGTCTGCCAAAATGCCGTTTAAGCCGTATTTATACAAGAACCAAAGCCAGCTGTAGCCTTTTGTTTGGTACTCACGAAGCGTTGCAACAGTAGCTTTAGGCAGGGGAGTGTTTTCCATGTTTGAAAAAGTTGAAATTTCTTTCCAAAATTTAGAGAACTTCCTTGACATCTTGAGCTTGACGCCCATTGATTCCATTTCTGAAACTACACCCGCACGGTATGTTTTAACTATAAACTTATCTTCTTCGTTTTTATAAACATCGTATGTGTTAAAAGATTTTAGCAAAGATAAAATATCGTCCGCGGGAATTGCAGCTTGCCCTTTGCCTTTGGTGTTGTAGTATTTTGCACCCTCATAGACTAAGTCTTGAATTTTTTCAAATTCGATTATCTCTCCGTCAACTTCGCCATGGAGCTCGATTTCAAATTTATCTGTCGATTCTTCTATAAAGTCAATTGTTGCTTTAAGTTCAAAACCTTTGTTATTGAGCTTATACAGGCTCATATCGTCTTTTTCGATAAATTCCCAGCCCTCGCCCGCTTTATTTATGTAATAGTTATAAAAATCTATGGCATATTCTTTTTCAAGTGCGAGGTTATTTGTCTGCATGGGTGCAAAACGGCACGCAAGGAGCATTTGATAAGCTCTTTCTTCAAATTGCGTATCTCTTTTGACCCAGTATAGCAAATCTTTCTCGGGTTGTTTGATTGTAACATAGGGTGATTTTGGAGTTTTTGAATAAGGGACTCTTACTCCGTCGTATTCAAAGTCTAAAGACGCTTTAAGCGAGAGGTCATAGTCAATGCTTAACTCTACTATGCACTTTGGAGGGCGTTTTTCAAATGCGAGCTTTTCCATTTCTTCGCTTAAATATACGCTCATCATTTTTCTTAATTTAGGTAATTCTTCGTATATAAACTTTCCGCCCTCAGCGTCTTTAATGTCCGTAAAAGAAGCTTTTGTTAAATACTGGGGCAAAATTGATACCTGAGCGTCGGTTTGGAAAATTACATCTTTATATCTGCCCCATTTCAGTTGTCTTGAGAAATAGCGAATTTCTTCAAACGGGTATACTTCGCTTCCGTCAGGTCTTTCCCAGTACAGGGATAAAAGAACATTGCCTACATATGAAATATTTACCGCAAGGCAGAGTTTCCAGGTTTGATTATCAAATCTTATTTTTTTGTGAGTTTTGGCGTCAATTACATCTTCCATTTTGGAGAGCATTTTAAAGAACTCATCAAATTTGTTTATCTGAACATCGTACCAGCCGGATTTTTTGTCCAGTCTTGACTGTTTAAGAAGCATCTTAAACATCATAGCCTCAAGTTTTTGAGCGTTATTGAGCTGAAAATCGGGGTCATTTTTTTGTGCTTCAAGAACGGCTTTAAATATCCCCTCTAAATCCCTTATAACTCTTTTTGTGTTTCTATCCATAACAAGAATGGAGAAGAAATTTTGTCTTCTTTTGGGGTTAAAGTGAAAAATATATCCGCCCTGAGGGTTTTCGCACATTGGCAAATCTTCATCTTCGAAAACAGGTGTTATGTCGTGTTTTTCGTATAAAAATTCATCCCATATGTGATTTTTAAGCGCACTCAGACCAAGAGCTACGGCGTGTTTGCACCAAGGTTCATCAAGCGGGCAGGTGCAGGAGGGCTTTGCGCTTGTTTTGTTGAATTTTATGGACGTTTCATAGTATGACTTGTAGTTACCCTTGATTTTTCCCGTAACGGTCGAATCTTTAAAGGAGATTTCTTCTACTTGTCCTTTTTGAAAATACTCGTATCCTCGGCGCCAACTGCCGGGTTTAGAGTTATCTTTTAAATATTTATTGTTGAATATATACTTCACGAAATGCCTAAAATGCTAAAAAGCCAAACTTCACTTCAACTAACATCCAAATCATTAAGCCAAACCGTAAAACCCATTCTCCTAAAGGTTATCTAATCGCTTAATAACTACACTGATAAAATAGCATTAATTTTATAAAAAAGCAAGGGGTTTTTAATTTAAAAAGGGGCTTGATTTATCAAGCCCCACATAGTATTTATTTTACAAAATAATTAGCGTTCACGTTGGCGTACATCTTAATTGTACCAAGTTCGGTAGGAACAACAGATTCCATAGCCGCGCTATCTGCTGAGGCTGAGGAAAATTTTGCACTGTTTAACATTCTTGCCTGAGGGTACATAACGCTATCTCCGCTGCAGCTGGCGTTTATGGACTTAATTCCTAAAACATAGCTTCCCGCAGCTTTTGCAAGTTCACCTGCTCTTGTGCGAGAAAGTGCAGTTGCTTCTTTAATTAAAGAATTACAAGCGCTATCCGTGTTATCAAGAGAGAAGTCTAAATCCCCCACTCTTGTTGCGCCGTTTTGCAGCCCTTGAGCTATTACTTCTCCAAGTTTGTCAGTGTTTTTAAGAGTTACTTGAAAACCGTTTGATACTCTGTATTGTACAAAAATCTTTTTGCCGTCTTTGTATCTGTACTCGGGGTTTGCACTGAAGTTAATTGTTTTTATACTGTCGCCTTTTGCACTGTCCAGTTGTTTTTTAACCGCTTCAAGCGCTTTTTGGCTGAGTTCTTTATTTTTTTGTGTTGCGATATTTAAGTCTTTGTCATTAGTTTCAATGTAGAATTTAATGTTTGCAACATTGGGTGCAAATTCTTGCGCAGCTTTTGTTGAAACACTTACATAGGGTCTTTCTTCAACATCTGCCGCAAAAACACTGCCTGCTGCAAGTGCGCCCATAACGGTTAAAACCGTAGCAGCTAATAGAATTTTTTTCATAAATCCTCCTTGTAATTAATAAGCTCTTTAAACTCATTTTCGTTAATAATTTTAATACCCAAATTTTGAGCTTTTGTCAATTTAGAGCCTGCGTTTGCGCCTGCTATGACATAGTCTGTGTTTTTGCTCACCGAATTTGGAGTTTTTGCACCTAAAGATTTTAAAATTTCTTGTGCTTTATCGCGCGAAAATTCCTCCAAAGTCCCTGTTAGAACAAAAGATAAGCCCTTGAGTTTTAAATCTTCTTCTCTTCTATAGGTGTTTTCAAGCTTTAAGCCAAGGCTTAGAACTTCATTTAGAGTTTTTAGATTTTCTTCATTGTGAAAATAATCATAAATACTCTGCGCCATTTTTTCTCCTATGCCGTCAATAGCATTTAAATCTTCTATTGAGGCATTTTTTAGGGCTTCAATGTTTTCAAAATTTTGAGATAAAATATCTGCGCTTTCTTTGCCCACAAGCCTTATTCCAAGAGCGTTAATAAACTTTGGAAGTTTTGTATTTTTTGAGGCATTAATGGCATCAAGCAGATTTTGTGCGGATTTTTCCGCTATCAAATCAAGCTTAAGGAGCTGTTCGTATTTAAGCTTATATAAATCAGCGTAACTGTAGACAAGTTTGCGCTCTACAAGTTGAGATATAATGCTCTCGCCAAGTCCGTCTATATCCATGGCATTTTTAGATACAAAATATTCTATTCGCCCTTTAATTTGAGCGCTGCAGCCGCTTTTATTGGGACAATAAAGTGCAACCTCACCCTCAACTTCAACAAGAGGCGTAGAGCAGCAGGGGCAGGTTTTTGGCATTTCAAAGGGTTTAGAGTTTTTTGTTTTTTCTACTCTTATTACCTTTGGTATAATCTCTGCCGCTTTTTTTACAAGTGCTCTATCCCCTACTTGAACATTCAGCCTTTGAATTTCATCAAAATTATAAAGACTTGCTCGAGAAACAGTGCTTCCTGCAAGAAGTACGGGTTTAAGGTTTGCTACAGGGGTTATAATCCCTGTTCTTCCTACCGAGAACTCTAGACTCTCAAGCTCTGTCCAAACTTCTTCAGGCGGGAATTTAAAAGCTATTGCCCATTTTGGAACACGAGAGGTAAAACCGAGCTCAAGCTGCTTGGATATTTCATCCACTTTAATTACAACGCCGTCTGTCGCATAGTTAAGTGTATGGCGGACTTCATCCGTTTTTTTACAGAAATTTATAGCCTCTTCAATCCCCTCGACAACGGTTACTTTGTTTGTCCTAAAGCCGAGTTTGGCAAGCTTTGCCATAGTTTCGCTATGAGTTTTTGGGGCTTGGTTTTTGTCAAATATACCGCCGTATACAAAAATTGACAAGTCTCTGCTTGCCGTTATTTTAGGGTCAAGCTGGCGCACCGTTCCGGCGGCTGCGTTTCTCGGGTTGGCAAAAGTTTTTTGTCCCGCCTCAAGTTGTTTTGCGTTTAGTTTTTCAAAAGAGGAAACAGGCATGTATACCTCTCCTCGAACTTCAACATTAACAGGTTCAAAAAGCTTTAAGGGTATAGCTTTTATGGTTTTTAAATTGTTTGTGATATCTTCACCTATTACACCGTCCCCTCTTGTAAGCCCTTGAGTAAAAACTCCGTTTACATAGGTAAGACTTACCGCAAGACCGTCAATTTTATATTCGCATGCAAGAGGAATTTTGGGTGAAAAAAGGTTTAATTGCCCCTCAAGCCCTGTTGTATCTTTTAGAACTCTTTCATACCATTTTGAAAGTTCTTCATCGTTATTTGCGTTATCAAGACTGTAGAGGCGGTTTTTGTGTGCAACGGGTTCAAATTTTTCACTTATGCCGCCAACTCTTTGTGTCGGGCTGTCAGGTGTTATAAGCTCGGGGTGTTCGCTTTCAAGTTTTTGCAGCTCACGAAAAAGAGCATCATACTCATAGTCCTCAATTTTCGGGTTATCCTCTACATAATAGCAATAGCTGTAAAGCTCAATCTCTTTGCGTAATTTTTTGATTTTTTCTTGTACATCCATATCAAATATTTTATTATAAAAATTACTATGAGCATAATAAAATTATTAAATAAAAAACCTGACAGATTACTTTTTACAACCCCGACGCATGGACAAAAAAGCTTATTTTTACCCAATTTAGAGGGATTTTTTAATTGGGATTATTCTGAAATTGAAGGCTTTGACAATCTATCCGACCCATCCGGTGCAATTTTAATGGCGCAAGGCAGAGCAGCAGACTTTTTTGGTGCTAAAAACACTTTCTTTTTAACAGGCGGTGCGACTTTAGGCATTTTAGCCGCCATGAAATCGGTTATTCAAGAGGGGGATAGGGTTTTAGCTGCAAGAAATTGCCATAAATCAGTCTACAGTGGACTTGTAGTGACTTGTGCAAGAGTTGACTGGTTAATGCCCGATAAAAACGACTATTTTGGCATTTATGGAGAAATTAACCCCGAGGAAGTTGAAAATAATCTTAAATTAAACCAGTATAAAGCACTAATTATCACAAGCCCCACTTATGAGGGCGTAAACTCTGATATCAAGGCTATTGCAGATATTTGTAAACAATACGGGGTATATCTGATTGTTGATGAATCCCATGGCTCACTATACAGTTTCTCAGATAAGCTTCCTCAAAGTGCGCTTGAGCAGGGGGCGGATTTTGTTATAAATTCGCTTCATAAAAATGCAGGTGCGCCTAATCAGTGTGCGCTTTTGCATGTTTCAAACTCTATAAGGGATGATTTTGAATGGCGTCAGGTTCAGCGCTCAATAAATCTTTTTAACACGTCATCTCCCTCTTATCCGCTTTTAGCCTGCATTGAAGCGACTATTAACTTCTTGCAGTCAAAAGAGGGCAAAAAGGCAATTGATGATTTGATTAATAATATAGAAAACTTCAAAAGAGATTTAAGAAAAGAGGGCTGGGAGTTTTATGACAATGAAAATTCAGACCCCACAAAGATTTTAATACAAAGGCCCGATGTGTCGGGTTTAGAGTTGTCTAAGAAGCTGTTTGACGAGTTTTCAATAGAAGATGAAATGGCTTCTTTGTTTGGAGTTTTATACTTGTGCGGTATAGGTACGACAAAAAATAAACTCGACAGGCTCAAAAATGCCCTTAAAAAAGTTAAACTAAATAAATTTGAGGGTGAGAAAACGCCGAGTTTTCAACCTTTTCCTTTTGTCAAAATGCTTCCTTTTGAGGCTTTTTATAAGGATTATGCCTTTGTATCAAAAGAAAATGCACTTTTAAAAATTTCTTCTCAAATGGTTGTTCCATACCCTCCGGGCATTGGTATTTTATACCCTGGAGAAGCGATTCAACAGTGGCATTTAGATTATTTAGGCGAAGATGCGGGAGTAATTAAATAATGAGAAGAGCAGCAATTATTGTAATAGATTCTATGGGCATAGGCGCTATTGAGGACGCTTGCGAGTACGGGGATGATTTAACTTGCAATACCCTATGCAACCTTGCAAAAAAAGAGGGCGGTTTGAATGTTCCTAACTTTGAAAAATTGGGACTCGGCAACATTAAAGATATTCAAGGTGTTAAAAAAACAGATACACCAATGGCTAAATACGGCATTATGAAAATGAAATCCAAGGGTAAAGACACAACAACGGGCCACTGGGAGATAGCAGGACTTGTGCTTAAAAACCCTTTTAGAACTTATAAAGAATTTCCGCCTGAAATTATCGATGAATTTATTAAACAAACGGGATGCAAGGGGATTTTAGGCAATATTCCCGCATCGGGAACAAAAATTATTGAGGATTTACACGATGAACACAAAAAAACAAAATTCCCGATAATCTATACAAGTGCGGACAGTGTTTTTCAAATTGCCGTTGATATAGATATAATCCCGCTTGAGACCTTGTATGACTGGTGTAAAATTGCAAGAAAAATCCTTGATGACGGTACTTGGGGTGTTTCAAGAGTAATAGCCCGCCCTTATCAAATGGTTGAGGGCAAGCCTACAAGAATAGGTAAATTCAGGCATGATTACTCTGTTCCTCCGCCTGAGCCTACATTATTGAATAAAGTCCAAGACGCCAATAAAAAAGTTTTATCTATAGGTAAAATAAAAGACATATTTGTAAACTCAGGCGTCAGCGAAGCAATACCTACAGGCTCAAATAAAGAAGGGCTTGAGGCTACGCTTAAATCTTTAAAAGAAAAGAAATGGGATTTGATTTTTACAAATCTTGTGGACACTGATATGCTCTTTGGTCACAGGCGTGATTCTAAGGGGTATAAAGAAGCTATTGAACAGATTGATTGTTATTTAAAAGATATTTTAGATGTGCTTGATGAAGATGATTTACTTATAATAACGGCAGACCACGGGTGTGACCCTACTTTTCGAGGTACTGACCATACGCGTGAAATGGTGCCGATTTTAGTGTATAATAAAAATCTGCAAGGCGAAGATATAGGTACATTGCCGTCTTTTACCTATGTAAGCGATATTGTACAAAAATGGCTTGAAATAGTCTGAAAAATCATTAAAGGCATATAATGAATAATTTTAACCCGTCAGGGTATTTAAACAGACTTATTACAAATATCATTAACAATCAGGTTAATGTGCGCACAACTCCTAAAACTTCAGGGGATTTTGCAAATTCTGTCATGCAAAACAGTGCTCAAACCACGCAAAAACAAACTCTCTCCCCTGAGCTTAAAATGACCCCTATGGAAGTTGAGCAGACTGCAAAATACGTAAAAGAGCTGCTTAATATGCCAAAAGATGTTGCACAGGTTGTATCGCAGCTTAGTGCAAATAATACCGTTACAACCGCGCAGAATATGCAGCTTTTATTGATGTTATCAAGCGGTAAAATTGACCTCAATGCTCTGGCGCAACTGTTGAGTGATAATTCAAAAGCTGCACTGCAAAAGCTTGTGCAGACTATGTCACAGGCTGCAAAAATGGGAGTAAGTGACACTCAGCAGCTAAAAGATTTGATAAATACCTTAGGTCTTGTGAGTGTTTCAACAAATGACACAACCTCCGCTTTAAAAAACTTTATTCTTCTATATCTGCCCTGGCTGCCTCTTAACGCTAAAGGTGAGAGTCTTGATTTTGATATAGATGTTTTTGATAAAACATCTTCAGGCGCTGATGATGAGGCGCAAAGCGTCACCATACTTATTGAAACGATGAATTTTTCAAATGTAAAAGCTCTCCTTGAGATGACACATGATAATAAAGTTGAGATTATGATTAACTGTATTGAGGATTTTCCGCGCGAAAAGGTGCTTGCGGTTCTAAAGAAAGAATCTCAAGACCTCAATATTCAAGCTGGTTTGATTGTTGAAACAACAAAAAAGGAAATTCCAAAAGATACGGTTAAAAAAGCCCGTGCAGAAATTTCTGCCTCATCTGCAATATCTCCTCAGCTTATGCTTATGGCACATGCGGTTATAAAAATTGTCTTTAAGATAGATAAAGATTTTTCTAATTTGACTTTTGAAAAAAAATAATTAAAAAATATCTGGGTCATATAGAGTATTTTTTGAAGGTTTCCCTGTATAAACCCCATATATTGCCGACGTGACGTAAAAAAGGAGCAGCTCAAAAATGAGATTACAAGGCGGTGTAAGTTTATCCAAGTCAGGGCTCGGGATGTCAATTTCAGCCATGCACCTCGGTATGGAGATGATGGGCATAGGCTCGGAAAATGTTACCGGCTCGGATAAAGTAGGATATCAAAGAAAAGAGGCTGTTGTGTCATCTTTTGCCCAGTATATAGGTGTTCATGCCTTATCTACCGCAGTTGATGATCAGGTCGGAAGAATTATAGTATCACAAAGCCCCCTTGACTGTGCGCTTAGCGAAAAGGGCTATTTCCAGCTTTTACATAAAGACGGGACAATTGAGCTTACCCGTGACGGAAGATTTCACCTTGATAAGGACGGAAATTTATTAAGCGTCAAGGGTCACAGTGTCTTATCTGCAGGCGGTCAGCCCATAGTTTTTCCTATTATGCCTGCTGAACTTAAGGATGTAAAAATCTCAAAAGACGGCAGTATAAGTATTTTTGACCCTCAAACAAGAAAAATGGCAGATGCGGGCAAAATTGCCGTTGTATCTTCTGAGGGTGCTATAGTGACAGAGCCTTGTGTTGAGCAGCAGTGCTTAGAGTATTCAAACGTATCGTTGCAGCAAGAGTTTATGGAGCTTGTGCCGGTTAAAAGAAATTTTGATGCAAACAGACAGCTTTTTATGTTGCAAAACAGTAAACTCTCAAGGGCAATACAAGAATTAGGAAGTGCGTAGATAAATGTATAGCGGTTATAATTTACAGGGAATAATGAGGCGAAGCACGATAAACACGCTTCACCAGTTTGAAAAATTCGGATATTACTCTCAAAACATAGGTAACGCAAATACCCATGGCTATAAGGCTATGCGTTTTGATGATGTTTTAGATGAACAAGGCTATGTTTCGGGTGCTATTCGCACAAACCATGCTCAAGGGTCTTTTCAATTGACTCAAAACCCTCTTGATATAGGCATAAAAGGCGCAGGGTATATGCCCGTTACATCAGTCGGCGGGGAAATATATTATACTCGTGACGGTTCTTTTACGCTAAATAAAGACGGTTATCTTGTTACAACAACGGGTGATTTGGTCGGCGGCGGCATAAGAATTGATGCTACAAGTGTGAAAACGGAAATAAGACCTAACGGGGAAGTCTACACGTACAAAGACCCCGCAGGCGAAGGCACATACTGCGGTACGATTCCTCTTGTACAGTTTGCAAATCCCGAGGGGCTTAAAGAAGTTGGCAACAATCGTTTTGCAGCAACCGAGGAATCTGGTGAAACCGTTCTTATACAAGACCATAACAGAATAGCTCAATACGGTATAGAGCGTTCTAATGTTGATATTTTTGCGACAGTAGATGAGATTATGCGTCTTAACACTTCACTTTTGGCTTCAACAACGCTTATGAAAGCGGTTGGAGATATGTACGACAAAGCAATTAACATAAGGGATTAATAAAATATGTATTCACCGATTGACCCTATTCAAAAATCACAACTTTTTCTGGATTTGATAGCAGCAAGACAAGAGGCTGTGTCAGGTAACATTGCCAATATGGACACACCAAATTATGTCAGAAAAGACATAGAGTTTTCTCAGTATCTAAATACTATGAACTCTGATTTAGAGACAAAATTAAGCCAGAAACTCGGCCCTTCAGGAGTTATGGAGCCTCAAAGCCAAGCCTTGAGTGCTGAAGATGAGCTTGCACTTATGCAGAAAAACTCAATTCTTTTTGCAGTTGCTGCTCGTCAGATGTCAAATACCATAACTGAAATAAAAACGGTAATTAACGTAGGTAAGTAATTGAAAGGCATATAATATGAGCATAATGGATGCTTTTGATGTAGGTGCGGGCGGTCTTAGAGCCCACGGTAAAAGGATTGAAGTTGCGGCAAGAAACGTCGCAAATATGGATACACCTAACTATGTAAGAAAAATACCCGTACTTAATGCGACCGAGGATATATCTTTTGCGGGCTTGTTAAACACCATGAAAGAGGACGTTTTTGGCATAGGGACGATACCATTTTTAGAAGGCGGGGTTAAATTTACAGGTATTGTTGAAGACCCCACACCTGCTGAGAAAGTTTATCGCCCCGGACATCCTGATGCGGATAGCGAAGGTTATGTAAGAATGTCAAATGTCAACCCTATGGTAGATATAGCTGATGCAACCTTGGCTCAAAGGGCTTATGAAGCGTCTTTAGGTGTTATGTCAATAACAAAAGCCATGGCAAGTCGTGCTCTTGAGATAGGAAAATAATTAATAAATAAATTCGTCCTGATATTCATCAAGTGCTCCGTCAAGGAGCATTTGTGTGTATTGAGGATTATTTTTCAAAATATTGTAATAGCCTAAAATATTGTTTGCATAAACGTCTGCACCGTAGTATGTGCCGTTTTTTGCGTTTGTAGGGCCGCAATTGTATGCTGCAATTGCACTAAAAATATCGCCGTCAAAATATTTATTTAACAGTTCGCTATCATATGCTATGCCAAGTTTTAAATTTCCTAACGGGTCATTTCTGTCTTGCTCATTATCATCAAAGTGATTTTTGTTCATATCACCTTGCGCTGCTTTGCTTAACTGCATAAAGCCGTTGCAATCTGCCAAGCTTGAGTTTATGCTGCCGTCTTTAAGATAGTGCATACCTGAAGATTCAAAGAAAATCTGCGGTAATACAAGTTCGATTTCAACATCTTGCGCCCAAGGCTCTTCAAGAAGTGTTTCTATTGTTTCAATCGGGTTATCTATTGCACTTCTCATATTGTTTTTGGTTTCTATAAGATTATAGAAGACTTCTTTTAAATCTTGATTTGACTTTATGGTCTCAACCGCACTTGTAATATCTTCGGTATTGTAGTCTGCGTAAAATTCACCCTGAGTTACCTCGATTTCATTATCCGTGTTTAAAATATTCGGACTTGTTTCAATAATTGTGTATGGCGGATTGTCTGTTTGAGGTTTATTTTCTTGTCTTGAGCAGGTATTTAATCCCGCTGCGGCAAGTAAAATTGTTGCGCCAAGAGCTATTGGTGCAAGAGGAGATGTTTTCTTTTTCTTTTTATTTTTGTTTGCCGGTCTGATGTTTCGAATTTTGGGGTTGTATTCAAAGACATCACCGTTTGAATTTCTGACAAGAACTTTTGTTTTGGTTTGAGAAGCGGTTTTTTTTGAGTTGTTTTGATGCGAAGTTGCTTTTCTTGTTCTTTGGCGTTCATAGGAATATGAGTCCTCTTTTCTTTGAGGACTTGCTCCTTTGAAGTTAATAATGTTATTTGTTATTTGTTTAATCATAATGCAGATTAATTAAAACAACTCAGGGATAAAAATTGCCCTTATTTTAAAAATTTATTGCATCCTTTACGATGTATAAGGGTCTGTTTCTTGTTTCGTCATATATTCTGCTTATGTACTGTCCTAAAATTCCAAAAGCAAGCATATGAATAGAGCTTAAAAATGTCAGTACAAAACTTATTATCCACTCTTCTTCAAATTCGCTTATAAATGAACCAATTAAGACAAATATACTTGCTATAAATAAAATTGCACTCAGTGCAAAAAGAAACTCAACAGGTTTTGTTGAAAAAGAAAATATACCGTCAAATGCCAGTTTGAGCATTTTTGAAAGCGGGTATTTAGTGACTCCCGCTGCTCTTTCATCACGATTGTACGGCAGCGGCGCGCTTTTAAAACCTGTCCAAGGTATCATACCCCTTATAAAGCGGTGTTTTTCCCTCATTGAATTAAAAGCGTCCCTGACATCTTTTGTAATAAATCTAAAATCACCCGTATCTGTTGGTATATCAAGATTGCACATAGATTTTAGCGTTCTGTAAAATCCCCATGCGGTCAGTTTTTTAAATACCGTTTCACTTTTTCTCTTTAGCCTTTTACCATAGACAATATCATATCCCTCAAGGCATTTTTCATACATATTATAGATAAGTTCGGGCGGGTCTTGTAAATCTGCATCTATTATAGCTATGTAGTCGCCCTTGGAATAATCAAGCCCTGCACTCAGCGCCATTTGGTGGCCAAAGTTTCTTGAGAAGTTAATAAGTTTTATGCTTTTATCTTCTTTTGCGTGTTTTTCAAGTATGTAAGCGCTTGAGTCTTTTGAGCCGTCATTTACGAAAATAAAATTTACCTTTAATTTACCCTTAAAAGCCTCTTTAAGATTAAGAAGTCTTTCAAGAGTTTTTTCAATACATTCTTCTTCATTGTAAACAGGTACAACTACATCAAGCGTTTTCATACATTCTCCACTACTTACCCGAAGAATATTATAGCATAAAACTATTTTTTAATCTCAATATGCCCCCAGGCTTTCTTTGCAAGTTCGGGCATTTCAAATGTATCCATACAAAGTTCTATGTAGCACATTTTATCTTTTTGTTCTTTTTGTACTTCATTTAATACATTATCAAGTTCAAGGTCATTTTTTACGCTTGCGCTGTATATATTTGAGCCAAAAACGTATGGAAGCTTCAGATAATCCCATTTTGCAATATTGTTAAACTCATCCATCGGGTCGTCTGATAATATTCTTTCAATTGTGTAGCCGTTATTGTTAATTACAAAAATTACGGGTTTAAGATTGTTTCTTATCATTGTACTTATCTCTGTTGCACTTAGCTGATGAGAACCTTCTCCGGTTAGAAGTATTGTCCTTTTATTTTTATCTGCAATACCGACACCAAGCGTTGCTCCTGTTGCCCAGCCTATTGAACCCCAGAGGACTTGGTTGTTTACACTTACATTTTTCTTTAGTTTTAATTTTGCAAGCGCAAGGTTAATAAGCCCCGTTTCACAAACAAGGTTGTCTCCCTCATTTAGAAAAGCCTGTAACTTTTCACAAAAATAGTCATAGCTTAGTTTTTCTTTATTTGCTTTAGTATCTTTGTAATAGTATTCAAAGTCGGTTTTGGACTCTGATTTTTCTATATTTTGCGCAAGTTTTTCTAAAATATCTTTCATAAGGACATTTTTATACATGACATTTTTTACAATCGTGTAGTTGCCTTGTATGTTTATAAAATCATTGGGATTAACTTCAAGGCTAAAGCCTTGAGTATTGATATCAGATATTACAGTCCCTATAAAAATCGGGCAGTCGGAGTTGTTAATGCTTTTGTATGCGATTGGGTTGTCAAATTTTCCGACATATGTGCCCGAATAGTTAGGGAATTCACAGTTTAGTACGTCTTTACCCATAAGAAGAGTGCTTGTGGGGTAGTTGGACTTTTTAGCTAAAGTATAAAATTCTTCCCTTGCTTTAAATCTTTTTATCATCACATCTGCTAAAATTGCAGGACTTTTTGCTTTTTTTATTAAATCAAGTGCAGCTTCAAGCGCTGAGTTTAGAGAGCTTTCATCGCTTTTTTGAGTGCATTCAATATAGTTTTCATCAATTATTTCATTGCAAATATCCATAGGAAGTGCTAAGTAGACGGGCTTTTTTTCTTTTATCATTATGTTTATGAGCCTGTCTATTTCATCTTTTGCGTTTTCTTTTGTCAAAAAAGCCGCCGCTTCAACGACATTGGAGTAGGCGTTAATAAAAGCGTGATAATCAGGTGTGTTTAAGTTGTGATGAATTAGAGTATTTTGCCTGATATGTTTAGTTGAGGGGATACCTGTTATTTTCATAACGGGAACAAATTCGCTCATAGCACCTGCTATAGCGTTTATTGCACTAAGCTCTCCAACGCCGTATGTGGTTATAAGCGCGCCATAGCCTTTAACTCTGGCGTATCCGTCTGCAGCATAACCTGCGTTTAGTTCGTTTGTGCAGCCTATCCAGTTTGTATCAGGGTTATTTTCAACGGATGTTATAATATTAAAGTTATAATCGCCCGGAAGCCCAAAAAACTCACTTACTCCTAATTTTTGCAGCCTTAAAATAAGGTAGTCTGAAATACTGATACCCACTGTTGTTGCTCCTTTTAGTATGTTTTACGTTTTGTATTATAGCGAATTTTGTGTTTTGTGCATATACATAAAGATATAAAGATTTTTAAAAGAGGGTGCATTTTTGTGCTAAGTTATTTGTATGAAGCTTAATAACGTCAAATGGGTAATTTTTACCATTATTGCAACGGGGAATTTCCTTGGCATGCTGGATTCCTCCATTGTCAACCTTGCACTTTATCCTATGGCAAGGGATTTAGGGGTAAGTATCTCTAACGTGCAATGGGCAATAATTGCCTACACTCTTGTTTTGACGGTGTTTTTGCCTTTTTGGGGTAAAATAGGTGATTTAGTTCCGAAAAATAAACTCTACGCAGGAGGGTTTTTACTTTTTGCTCTTGGTTCTTTTTTAAACTCTACCGCTCAATCTTTGCCTCTTTTAATTACATACAGATGTATAGAAGCTCTTGGTGCTTCAATTGTAATATCAAATGCATCATCTGTTATAGCGTCTTTATTTAAAGGCAAAGACAGGGGTAAGGCTTTAGGCTTAAACGGATGTTTAGTTGCTGTAGGCGGACTTTTAGGGCCGTCATTAGGCGGTATGCTGATACAGGTTTTTAACTGGCATGCGATTTTTCTGCCCTCAATTCCAATAGCGCTATTTGGAGTTTATTATTCTTATAAAATGGTTCCCTCCATTGTTTCTCAAAAAGAAAAAATAAAATTTGACTACCCTGGGTTTATCTACTTTACAATAAGCCTTTTTGCACTTTTGCTTGCAATATCTGAGGGATATCATTGGGGCTGGAGTTCTCTTAAAATAATGGCTTTAGGGGTTATATGCCTTGGTTTTGGTTTTCTTTTTTATTATCGTGACCACAAGATAAGCTATCCTATGATTAACTTTAATCTTTTTTCAATAAGACCATTTACCTTTGGCAATCTTGCGGTTATGACATCTTATATGGCAATGTTTACAAATACTATATTGCTGCCTTTTTATCTTCAGGATATTTTAAAATTTAAACCTTTTATAACAGCACTTATAATTTTGCCTTATTCTATAGTATTAATGGTAACAGCTCCCTTAAGCGGTTCTGCTGCGGGCAAATACGGAAGTAAGTATCTGACATTAGCAGGGCCTATTGTAACTTTTGCGGCACTTTCAATTTTTATACTGTTTGATGAAAAGACACCTGTTTTTCTTATTATGCTTTTATCAGGCATGATGGGACTTGGCAACGGGCTTTTTCAATCTCCATCAAACACTGCAATTATCTCAAGTGTTGATAAGGAGCAGCTTGGCATAGCAAGCGGGATTCTGGCTCTGTCAAGGAACATGGGAAATATCTTGGGCGTTGCAATAACCATTACTCTTTTTGCAAGTTTTAGAGATATATTTCAAAATTTAGGGCTGGAGTATAGTATTTCATTTTTAAAAGCGTACAGATACACAATGGCATGCGGTATGTTTTTTGCTTTTTGTTGTGTAGTTCTCTCTTTTATCGCCTACAGGGACTCAGACAAGGTTGTCAAGGGAAAAAATTAATTTTTACAAAATTATACAACGCCTTTACAAGTTCTAAGTTTTGGAGCAGAATATTTTTCAAATGGGTAAAGCAAAGAAAAGAATACTGCATAAAACAAATTCCTCACTTTATATGACGCGCGAAGGTGCGCTTAATGAGGTTTTCTCCATGATTAAAAAACCAAAAAGAGAAGCTCGCGTTCAAGCTCTTGATTTAATAACTCTTTTTGGACTTTCTGCAGAGGAATTATCAGAAGCAGGAGTGCCCTATGAAAACATAAAGGCACTCGAGTCAATTATAGATTAATATTTTATATTAACTGTGTTTCTTCTTCCTGATTGTTGGTACTTCCAAGTCCATAGTCCATTTGCAAAAGTGCATTGTCGGGAACACTGAAGTCATATGCACCGCCAGGATTTGTTGCAATCCAGTTTTGATTTGTTGTTAAGCTTCCAAAAGAGGGTTGAGCGGTTGTACTTGTTTGTACGTTTTGAAGATATTCTGCCATTTTTTCCGTATCTTCGGTTACATTTCCGCTTTGAATATCATATTGTACCTGTTGAGCTACTGCATTTTGCAGTTGTGCAACAGTGTTTGTATCGTTTGCAAGCATATTTGCCTGTTGCTCAAGTTGTTCTTCCTGAATTATTTCATTTTCTGATTTTCCGGTAATTTTTTTGGCAATACCCGAGAATAAGCTTGAGCCTAACAAACCGCCTATTATACCGCCTACAGCGCCTATTGCCGCTCCTGCCGCTGTTCCTATGCCGGGGCAAATTGCTGTACCAATGGCTGCACCTGCTTTTGTACCTAAGCTTGCACCAAGTGCCCAACCTCCGACCGAGCCTGCTACCTGAAGACCTGATTTACCTATTTGTTTGACACCTGAGTCAATGCCTCCGTTTTTAAAAGCAGGAATAATTTCTCCAAATAATTGCATGCCGCCTTCAATAACAAGGTCAAATATCGCTCCGCCTTTTTTTGCTACTTTGGCAAAGCCACTGAGTTTTGATATTGCCGCAGCACTTTTTTCAGTACTTTTTATTGCGTTATAAGCACCTGATGAGGTTATTTTTCCTCCAAGCCATTTAACAGGTTTAGATACAAGTCCTCCTATTTTTGAGAATAATCCCTTTTTGCCAGCAGTTTGCGCAGTTTCTTTAAGTGCTGCATCTACGCTTTTTATAATGTCATCTGTTTTATCGCCGTTTTGTATGGCTTTTGTTAAAGTGTTTCTTAAATTTATTAGCTCATCTGCGTTTTGACCTGCTTTTTTAGCTTTTGTTATGGCACTTGATAAGTCATCAAGATACAATATGCCATCACCGCTTTTAAAGACATTTGTTGCCCTTGTAAGAGCCTGACCGTCAGTTACGTTATGAGCTATTGTTGATACATTGGACGGAATATTTTTAATATGCTCCCATCCGTTTGTTACTGAATTTGGTATATTTTGTATTTTTTGGCCAAGATTACCTATTTTTTGACCAAAAGTTGTTTTAACTTTTTGCTTTACTGCTGCACCGTTAGCTATTTTCGCACTGTTGTATGCTCCCCAAGCGGAAGGGGTTGCAATTAAAGGCGCCATTGTAAGAGATGATTTAACATCCTCACTTATACTGTCTTTGTGCTCGACAACTGCAGCATGCTGCAGATATTTCATAGCGTCGCTTACAAATGCACTGTTGTACGATGGTACTTGATTCACCATAGCATTATCTTCCTATATAAACTTCCTATACTTAAATAAAGTCATGTTTTTTGTGACAATTTACATGTTTTAGCTCATTGTTAAGAAATATTAAACAAATATTGTGCTAAAATGACTTTATGGTTCAATGCGATATAAAACAATGTGCTTATATTGGCGATGCCGTTTGGGAGCTTTTTGTAAGAGAAATTTGCATTAAAAATGCAAAAACCCAAAAAGCTATGCACAACTTTAGCGTAAAGTACGTAAATGCCTCTTTTCAGGCGCATTTGCTAGCTGAGTTGGAGAGTTTTCTAACTGAAGATGAGAAAGAAATAACTCGCCGCGGCAGAAATTTAAAAATTTCTATAGGCAAAAAAAACAATCCTCAAATCCACTCTCTTGCAACGGCTTTTGAAGTGCTTGTAGGGTATTTTTATATAAATGACAAAAAAAGACTGGATGAGTTTTTTGAAATTGTTAAAAAATACTTAAATCCTTAATAACAGGATGCAAGAAAGGTTATAATTCATTTATGAATATAAAAGAAGAATTTATCTCAACTCTATCTCATGAAATAAGAACGCCCCTTACAAGCATAAAAGGCTTTTCAAAGACTATGCTTGAGAGCTGGGATTTGTTGAGTGACGAGCAGAAAAAAAAGTTTTTAAACATAATTTCTCAACAATCTCAAAGACTCATTGACCTTGTGGAAAATGTCTTAAACGTGTCTAAAATTGACTCCGGTCTGAGTGATACCGTGCTAAAGAAAGTAGATATCGTATCTTTGATGAATTCTTCAGTTGCTCTTGTAAAGGGCAATTACAAAGATTTTGATTTTAATATTTCTCTTTGCTCAAAAGAGCCTGTACTGGCTGATATTAATAAACTCCAGCAGGTTTTGATAAATGTTTTGGACAACGCTGCTAAGTATTCAAAAGACAGTAAAAAAATAGATATTTCTCTGAAAAACAATAAAAGCTCCGCAATAATAAGTATCAAAAACTACGGGACATACATTGAAAAAGAACACTACGAAAAAATCTTTGATAAGTTCTACAGAATTGACACCTATCTTAAAAGCACTGCTCAAGGCAGCGGATTGGGGCTTTATATAACAAAACATCTCTTAGATGATATGGGCGGAAAAATCGAACTTAACAGTTCAAAAGATGAAAACTTCTGCGAGTTTGTTATTTATATACCCTTATACGAAGTAGAAAGCGCTACAAAAGCGGCTTTGAGAAAGGGTTAGAATGTATAGTGCAACTGTTTTTATAATAAGCAAAAGAAAAGAGCTTTCGATAAAATACAAAAAACTCATTGAAGCGCTTGAGCAGGATGTCTATGTTATACCATCTTTAAGTGATGCTTTAGGGCAAATTCAAAAAATTGAGCCCGAGCTTCTTATAGTATCTGATACCATAGATGAAAATCTGCCGGATTTTTGCGCAAAAATGCGAGCGCTTACTTTTAATGTAAGGCCTGTAATTATTGCAGTTTCAAAGTCCTCTGATGTCGAGGACAGACTGGCTATCCTTGAATCGGGGGCAGATGATTTTATGGATGAATCCGTTTCGGCAAAAGAGTTTCAAGCAAGGATAAAAGCGCATTTAAGAAGATATTTGGAAAATTCTTTTAATCCGGTTACTTTTTTTGCACAAAAAAGTCTTACCGTCCGTGCCCTAAAAAAACTCTGTCTAAGCTCAAAAGGCTCTGCGGTTATGTTTGCAAAAATAGCAAATATAGGGATTTATCGCGAGATATACGGTGAGATTGCTTATCAAAAAGTTCTTCAGACAATAGGTGCTATAGTAAATTCCTCCCTTAGTTCCCAAGACTTTGCAGGGCACTTTTTTGATGATGAATTTATTATAATAACAACCATGCAAAAGGCCGAGAAAGTGGCTTCGTTTTTGACTTTTGCTTTTGATAATGTATTAAGTCGTTTCTATAGCGAAAGAGATTTTGAAAACAAATTTACACTACTGAGCTCCGATATTAAAGAAGAAGAGCGCGAAACGCTTATGAGGCTTGAAGTTTGCGCACTTGAA
Source organism: Candidatus Gastranaerophilales bacterium (assembly GCA_944323335.1). Classification (GTDB taxonomy): domain Bacteria; phylum Cyanobacteriota; class Vampirovibrionia; order Gastranaerophilales; family Gastranaerophilaceae; genus Galligastranaerophilus. The sequence continues at coordinate 5,925 of CALUSB010000008.1, read as the reverse complement.
GTGAGCGAGGGGAAATTTAGCGGATATGAACAGATAATAAATGCGCTATTTGAACTTATAAAACTCTGCCGCAACAAAAACGAATCTTCTTATGTAATAGACAGGCCAAAGTTGTATGGTGAAGTGAAAAAAGGCCAAGCAAAAAATAAAGTTATGATAATGGAAAAAGACGATGCTCTTTCTCTTTTGCTTGAAACTCTCTGCAGACTTAACTCTATTGAAGTTAAGGTTTGCGTCAACTATGAAGAATTTTTTGATACTTACCGCGACTTTTGCCCGGATGTAGTTTTAATAGATTATGGCGATATTGATACAAAAGAGGGCGTCAGATTATCAAAAGAATTAAAACAACAACAAAATCAGAGCGCAAAAATTATTTTTTCTTCATCCGTGCATGATAAAAAAGAAATCTTAAGCGCCGGTGCTGATTTTTATCTGCCAAAACCATATGAAGCAGACATTGCAATTAAATGGATTAAAAAATTCCTCTCTGAAATTTAAGAGAAGAAATGACCTCTTTTTGAATCAAGAGTAATTGTATCAAACGAATAAAGCGCAGCGGGGCGTTTTGAACCTTGTTTAGAAAATTCATTTGTTTCAACAAGGATATTTGATGTAAGCATTTTTTTTCTGAAGTTTCTTTTATCAAGACTTTTTTTCAAAATCAACTCATACGATTGTTGAAGTTCAGTGAGAGTGAATTTTTTAGGCAAGAGCTGAAAAGCTATGGGGCAAAGTTCAAGTCTTTCGCGCGTTCTTTTAAGAGAGTATTCAATAATCTCTTTGTGGTCAAACGCAAGCGGAGGAAGTTTTTCTACACTGTGCCATTGAACTTCGGATACTTCATCTTTGTTTGAAACTTCAAGTTTAATGTCTTCCGCACGAAGAAGTGCAAAGTAAGCACAGGTTATAACCCTTGTGTTGGGGTAACGAAGCGGGTCGCCAAATGTGTAGAGCTGCTCAAGGTAGATGTTTTGAACATTTGTTTTTTCTTTCAAAACACGGAGAGCCGCATCGTCAAGGTTTTCTGATAATCTTATAAAACCGCCGGGGATTGACCATTTTCCGCGAAAAGGCTCGTTTGCACGTTTAACAAGCAAGACTTTTAACTTTCCGTTGTGGATAGTTAAAATAACAACGTCGACTGTAACCTCATGGGTTTTTGTTTCTGTAAATGTTCTTGCCATATAACCTATTGTATAAAAAATAAATATTTAGTCAATTTGTTACACTTAATCAATAATTTTACCGCTGAACGCTTCAAGCATCTCTTGAACTTTCGGGCTGTAAGTTGACATATTTACTTTGCTTTGCGCTTTTTGCTCAACAGGTTCACTGTCTTCCTGTTCACTTTGCTCGACGGGTTTTTCTTCTTTTTGTATTTGAGGTTTTACCTGCGGCTTAACAACAGGTTTAACCACAGCGCCTTCAAGAGGTTTAATATCTCCTCCAAGTTGAACAAACTCAAATATATATTTGCCGCCGAAGGCTCTTTTTTCTCCATCAATTAAAGCTTTGTGTTTTAGTTCTGATTTTGCCTGAGTTATAACATTTTGATTAATAAAACCGAGAATAATTCTGTTGTCATCTATCTCAACAAGTTTTGCCATTCCCGAATAGAAAAATTTAGCAGGGACGCTCTCTATTGAATTTACTATAGCGCTCCAAATATCAAACTCTGAGCCGCTCTGTGCTTGTATTTGTACTTGCTCTTTAGTTTCTTGGGGCTGTTCTTGTACAATTTCTTTAGGCTCTTGTATAACTTCTTTTTTAGGTTCTTGAGGTTGTACAACTGTTTTTACTTCTTGTTTTTGCACTTTTATTTCAGGCTGAATTTCAACTTTTTTAGGTGCGTTTTTAATTCTTGCAGCCTCAATTACCATAAGCTCTACCCATAAGTAGGGGTTGGTTGCAAATTTAACTTCTTTAAAATATTCAATAGCCGTGTTTAAAATATCGCTAACTAGGTTTTTATCGTAGTTTTTAGCAACAATTGTTTGAATGTCTTCTTTTGTTAAAGCGCTGAATTTAGTGACATTTTGAGGCTCTTTGGCGCTTAGAGTGATAATTATATTCCTTAAAAATTCCATAAAGTTTTCGCACAAGTTGCGAGGTTCAGAGCCTTTAAGGTAAATATCATCAATAAGTTCAAGAGATTTTTCAATATCCCCTTCAACAATTAAATCAAGCAATTTTATCAATCTGTCAAATGTGACTTTGCCTAAAAGCTCTTCAATTGTATCTTTTGTTATTTCTTCTTTTGCACCTAAAATACTTACCTGGTCTAAAAGTGCAAGGGAATCCCTCAAGCCGCCCGATACATTTTTTGCAATGCAAAAAAGAGCGTCGTCGGTTATTTTAATGTTTTCTATGTCAGAAATTTCTCTTAATCTTTTTGTGATGTCATCAACGGTTATTCTTCTAAAGTCAAATCTCTGGCAGCGGCTTACAATTGTTTCAAGAACTTTATGAGGTTCGGTTGTTGCAAGGATGAAAATTACATTTTCAGGCGGTTCTTCAAATGTTTTTAAAAGAGCGTTAAATGCCGTTGCAGTGAGCATATGAACTTCATCTATGATAAAGATTTTATACTTGCCGCTGACAGGTGCGTAGTGAACCTGAGCTATTAAATCTTCCGCTCCCTCAACGCCTCTGTTTGTTGCTGCGTCAATTTCTATAACATCCATACCCGTAGCGTTTGTTATATCTATACAACTTGCGCACTTTTGACAAGGCTCAACAGTCGGGCCCTCTACACAGTTGAGTGATTTTGCAAAAATCCTTGCACTTGAAGTTTTTCCTGTGCCTCTCGGGCCGCAGAAAAGATACGCATGAGCTATGCGGTTAAGTTCAATAGCGTTAGTTAAGGCTTTAACCAAGTTTTCTTGCCCTACTAAATCTTTAAAAGACTGTGGGCGGTATTTTCTAAAAAGCGGCAAATAATTTTCACTCATAGTAAGATTATATTACAAAAATGCCTCTTGTTTCATTTTAATCTATAATAAATTTATGAAACTTAAATATAACGACACTATAGGTATTATATCGCCCTCAGGGCCGGTTTTGGACAAAGAGTCTTTTTTTAAAAACATAGAAATCTTAAAGCAAAAAGGCTTTAGAGTAAAAGTTTTTCCAAATGCTCTAAATAACGAGGGTTTTCTTGCAGGCAGCGACAAAGAACGACTGGATGATTTGCACGCCGCTTTTTTGGATAATGAAGTTGATGCCATACTCTGCTCAAGAGGCGGTTACGGGGCGATTAGACTTTTAGATTTTATAGACTATGAGATTATAAAAAATAACAAAAAGTTATTTATCGGAAGCTCTGATTCAAGTGCTTTTCTTGCAGCTTTTTATTCTCGGGCAGAACTTGTAAGCCTGCATGCGCCAATGCTTTTAAACGGTTTTTGCGATTTAGATATTGAAAAAATAAACAATCAAAAAACAATTGAACCTAAAAAGAAGCATAAAGTTTTATTTGAGGGCGAGGTGCAAGGTGTATTGTGGGGAGGAAATTTAGCCACTATTGTTTCACTGTTCGGTGCAAAAAATTACTTGCCAAAGAACGATATAATACTTTTTCTTGAAGATATTTGCGAGCCTCCTTATAAGATTGACAGAATGCTTGTTGAGATTTACAGAAATTCTGATTTGAAAGAAAAAATTAAAGGCGTAGTTTTTGGCGAGTTTTTAGGAATTTCAAAACAGGAATTAAAAGAGGTTGAAAAAACACTTTTTGACTTTGCGCAAAAGATGGGTGTACCTTGTGTTTACGGGTTTGGTATAACCCATGGGAAAAACAACATTGTCATACCTTTTGGAGCAAGTGCAAAATTGTTTGGCTCAAAAATTTGTTTGTTGTAAGATAAAGTCATGCATAAAATTATACACTTGGATGAGATAGATTCTACAAGCGCTTGGGCAAGAAAAAACCTTCAAACCCTTAATGATTTTGAGGTAGTAAGTGCTGATATTCAAACTTCAGGTCATGGTCAGTTTGAGCGCAAGTGGTATTCAAGTTTAAATAACGGCGGAAATATTTATATTTCTATTGTCTTAAAGCCCCAAAATATTGAACACTTAAACGAACTTACACGCTATGCCAGCTTTAAGGTTGCTCAAACTCTTGAACAATACGGACTTAAGCCTGCTTTTAAATACCCCAACGATGTTTTAATAAACGGTAAGAAAATCTCAGGTATACTTGCAGAGTCGGTTTTTTCGGGCAATGACTTTAAAGGTGTGATAGTGGGTATAGGAACTAACTTAAACCTTGATGAAGATGAAGTTAAAAATATTGATATTCCAGCTACTTCGGTGTATATTGAAACAGGTTTAAGAGTGGATAAAAATGAGTTTTTGAACAAACTTTTAGATAATTTCAAAAACGATTGGGAAGATTTTTTACTTAACGGAAACAAAGGAGAAATGATATGTTAGAGAGTTTAGTGCAAAACCTCGCTCATCTTCTTGAAGAGGGCGTTATAGTTATGCTTGCAGGCATGGCTGTAGTATTTATGTTTCTTGTAGTACTTGTTGCGGCTATGTTTGTAATGGGCGCAATTGTTAAAAAATTAAACCAGCTCTTTCCTGCGGTTGTTCCTCAGGCTGCTTCAGGTAAAAAACCTGCCGTAAGCGGAGTTGATGAAATTGCCGTAGCGATTGCCGCTGTTTTAAACAAGCGTTAATTTTTAGTAGTTATTAAAAAGAGGATAAAATTATGACAAAAAAACAAATTAAAGTTATGGATACCTCGTTCCGTGACGGTTTTCAATCCGTATACGGTGCAAGAGTTTTCACAAAAGATTTTTTGCCTGCTCTTGAATCTGCCGTAAATGCAGGCTTAAGACACTTTGAAGTAGGTGGCGGTGCTCGTTTCCAATCACCTATTTTCTACTGCAACGAAAATGCTTTTGATATGATGGACACAATCAGAAAAACTGTTGGCCCTGATGTTAATCTTCAAACACTTGCTCGCGGTGTTAACGTGGTGGGTCTTGATTCTCAACCTCGTGATATCATCAACCTTCACGCTAAAATGTTCAAAAAACACGGTATGACAACAATCCGTAACTTTGATGCACTAAACGATGTAAACAACCTTATCTACTCAGGTCAATGTATCGTTGATAACGGCCTGAATCACGAAGTTACAATTACTATGATGGAACTTCCCATAGGCTGCAGCGGCGCTCATGATGTCGAGTTTTATGAAAGAGTTCTTCGCTCTATATTAGACGCAGGTATTCCTTTCACATCTTTAGCTTTCAAAGATGCATCTGGCACATCTTCACCAAGAAAAGTATATGAAACAATTAAGAGAACAAGAGAAATCTTAGGCCCTGATGCTCATATTCGTTTCCACTCTCATGAAACAGCAGGTACAGGCCTTGCTGCTTACCTTGCTGCACTTGACGGTGGCGCTGACGGTATCGACCTTTCTATGAAACCTGTTTCAGGCGGTACTGCTCAACCTGACATCGTTTCTATGTGGCATGCTCTAAAAGGCACCGAGTACGATTTGGGTATTGACGTAGAAAAAATTCTTGAAACAGAAGAAATTTTCAAAGAATGTATGAAAGACTACTTCCTGCCTCCTGAAGCTATGGCAGTTAACCCTGTTATTATTTCATCTCCTCTGCCGGGTGGTGCGCTTACCGCTAACACTCAAATGATGAGAGATAACGGCACAATGGATAAATTCCCCGAAGTTGTTGCAGCTATGAAAGAAGTTGTTGAAAAAGGCGGTTTTGCAACATCCGTTACTCCTGTTTCTCAGTTCTATTTCCAACAAGCATACTCTAACGTAATGTTTGGCGCTTGGAAGAAAATGACTGAGGGTTACGGCAAAATGGTTCTTGGTTACTTTGGTAAAACTCCTTGTGAGCCTGACCCTGAAGTTGTAAAAATGGCTGAAGAACAACT